>CAZFPU010000042.1:0-13305 GCA_964521145.1 uncultured Methanosarcinales archaeon
ACCATTGGAGACGAAAAACCAATACAGCATTTCAAAGCAAAGGAAGATAATTTCCACCAATAATTTTTTTCATTCTAAAATTTCTTTATTCTTTACAGGTAGTCGTCAATTCAAAAACATCAAAAAATGATCGAAATGCCACCAACGCCGATCTTTTATTTTTTTATAACGTGGTTCCCTTGCACCAAGATTACGAAATCATGAAAAAAAGCCAACAAAACGAATACCAAAATAAGAGGCAAAGAAGACTAAAATAATAATAATAATAATCCTTATTGGGCGCGAATTACTCAGATTTCTTTTTCTGTATCTCTTCCCAATTCCTCTTCCACATTTCATGGTCCATCGCGAAATTGCCGCTCACTTTCTGATTCTTTTTGACCGAGTTGATGAGGACCGAACCCAACAATACCTGTGCATTGTCTTCTATCTTCACTTGATCTCGAATGATGCTTCCATTGGTTATCCACACGTTTTTGCCGATTTTACAGCTGCCGCTTATTATGACTCCAACGCCGATTTTAGAATTTTTGCCGATATGATTATTATGGCCGATATGCGCCAGGTTGTTTATTTTCACGTTGTCTTCTATGACTGTATCGAACATGCTGCCACGATCTATGACTGCATGAACGCCGATATCGACATTGTTGCCGATCTTTACTTTTCCAACGTTGAGAAGCCGCACCGTTCCTTTTTTTGCGTCAAATTGGACGCTAAATCCTTCTGCGCCGATGACCGCTCCCGAATCTATGACGCAATTTTTCCCGATAGTTACATCATTATAGATGCTTACCTGCGGGAAAATAATGGTGTTATCTCCTATAACCACATTGCTCCCAATAGTGACATAGGGGCTTATCGAAACATTTTTTCCTAAAATCACATTGTCTCCAAATTGCACAGTTGGGTGTATTGTAGAGCCACTTCCAATTTTTGGCTTTCCAAATCCGGTTGTACAGGGAGAGAAATCGCGATGAAAGCCATTATGGATCTCAACAAACGCATTGAATGGATCAGAAACGGCTACATAGGTGTTTCCAGATATTTTTTTTGCTTTGCCCAGCATGTTCTTTGGAACAAGGACGCACACGTTCTTATTGGGCTTGAGAAATTGCAAAAATGAGTCGGAAAGAAGATACGTAGCATGATTTGGCTTAAGATTTTGGATAGAGCAGGTACCTACAACGCGCTCTGGAAGATTATATTTCCTTCGCAAACCCGGTGTTAATTTTTGCATGGATGGCTGGATGGCAAAACGTATTTAAATGTTGCTTTTGTTTGAGAAAAGCAAGTCTTGAGCGTAATGCGCAAAGTGAAATAGCTGTGCAGGATCTCAAATAACCCCATGGATAACTTACAGGCAATCATTGAAGAAGCGTTTGAAGAGCGTGCTGCATTATCTGCCAAGAATGCGCCTAAAGAGCTAAGAAGCTCAATTGATGCTACACTAGATCGGCTAGATCAAGGCTCGCTTCGGGTCGCTGAGAAGATCGATGATACATGGTATACCCATCAGTGGGTCAAAAAGGCTGTTTTGCTCTCGTTTCGAACCCAAGACAATGAAGTAATTGAAGGGAGTCATACGAAATATTATGATAAAGTGCCTTCCAAATTCTCAAATTTCAATAATGAAGATTTTGAGAATGCTGGTTATCGGGTAGTGCCAGGAGCAGTTGCTCGTCGTGGGTCCTACATCGCAAAGGGTGTAGTGCTTATGCCTTCTTTTGTGAACATTGGGGCCTACATTGATGAGAGTACAATGGTCGATACCTGGGCTACTGTGGGTTCTTGCGCCCAAATTGGTAAGAAAGTGCATCTTTCCGGAGGTGTGGGCATTGGCGGTGTTCTAGAGCCAATACAAGAAGGTCCAACCATAATTGAAGATAATTGCTTTATTGGCGCTCGCTCAGAAATTGTCGAAGGTGTCATTGTCGGCGAAGGCTCTGTGGTTTCCATGGGAGTCTATATCGGCAAAAGCACGAAAATTTATAATCGCGAAACGGATAAGGTTAGCTACGGCAAAGTCCCGCCAAGATCAGTTGTCGTTGCGGGGAATCTTCCTTCAGACGATGGTAAATATAGCCTCTATTGCGCAGTCATCGTAAAGCAAGTCGATGCAAAGACGCGAGCAAAGACCAGTATCAATGAATTATTGCGATTATGAGTTTTGGAATCGAGTGCCTCCTCCCCACCCTAAAGGGATCGGGCTTCGCGATTATTAAAAAAAATACACCATGGCTACTCTTCAATGTGCGTAGTTATTGTGTCCCGGGCCATTGCAGCAAACCACACTCAATGAAGCCGTGTATAGTTTTTGCGACCTAAAAGTTGGGGAATTAAACCCGGGGAAGTATTAATTTATGTAAGAACAATATGAGATAAAAATGCCAAAAGAGAACAAAAAAATAAAGCTTGCAATTGTGATGCCTAATCACGCTAATATCTACTCCTCCCTGCAAAATTCACTAAAAGCCTATCAAACCCTGATGGATAACTATGATGTCGAGATAACAATTCTTACTGACTCAAAAAATGAACTGAAGTACGGCTCGTTCAAGGTAGAGAAAATAGAAGGGTATGATTATGGCACTATTCTTGGAAAGATCCTATTTTTGCTTGGTATCCCGCGTTTTTATTACAAAAATCTTGATGAAAAATTACAGAAATATGATGTGATCAGCGCCAACAACCCGGAATTCTATGCCTATGCATACCAAGCGTTCAAGGTGGCAGAAAAGCATAATAAGCGATTCTTGCTAAAGACCTCACAAACCAAAGAGGGATTTTTTCTTTATCATCTGACCAAATACATCGTAAATCCAATCGTTCGAAAAGCCTATGATTACGCAAGCTTTTGCATCTTTACCAATCCGCAGGCAGAGGTGCGTGCCCTCAGATTGGGTTTATTGAAAGATAAAAGCAAAAGCATCATTTTAGGTCATCCAACAGACGTCGAGGCCTTCAAGCCACGAGATGCAAAAAAGCATGAAAACACGATCCTTCTTTCGGTTGGTGGTCTCTATAAGATCAAAGGCCATCATCTCATCATGCAGGCAATGAAAAAAATAATCGAGAGGGGCAATAAAAGCATCGAGCTTTGGATCGTGGGCGAGGGATATTATAGGAAAAATCTGGAAAGCTTGGCAAAAGAATTAGGCATTGAAAGCAAAGTAAGGTTGCTAGGAGCACTTGGCCACGACGATTTGGCGCAAAAATACAATGAAAGCGACATTTTCGTCCTGGCAAATTATCAGGAGGTAACGCCTGCAGTCAATGAAGCCCTTGCAAGCCAAAAACCGGTTGTCGTCATGGAATGCGGCGGCCGTGAGTTTGTGATACCAAATCAGGAGCATGGCCTAGTGTGCAAAAAATTCGATACTGATGATATGGCAAAGAAAATCGAGATGCTTATTGATGATAAGCAGTTGGCAGAAAAGATAGCAAGAACAGGCAGGAAGCGGATCTTGCAGGAATTTTCGATAGAGAAAGTGGCCAAGAAACATTATCATTGCTTGACTGCAACAAAAAAGCAATAGGTTTGCTTTTTTTGTCTCAAAAGGACTTTTGCAGCGTATTTATAAATAAAAGTGAAATATTCAGACGAAGGAAATAAAAAAATGATACAGATACTTTTATAAAATCTCTTTTCAACCCATTCCCATGCCAGACGCATTTGTCCATCCAAGCGCAGAAGTATCTCCCAAAGCAAGGCTTGGAAAAAATACAAAGATTTGGCACCTTGCACAGGTGCGAGAAAATGTGGTGATGGGAGAGAACTGCATAGTGGGAAAGAACGCATACATCGATCATGATGTGAAGATTGGAAACAATGTCAAGATCCAGAATAACTGCTCGATTTATTTCGATGCGAAGATAGAAGATGGGGTTTTTATAGGACCACATGTGATTTTGACCAATGATAAAGTTCCCAGGGCAATCGACAAGGATGGAAAAATAAAAACAGAATCGAATTGGGAGCATGGCACTACGACCATTAAAAAAGGCGCTTCAATAGGGGCCGGGTCCATTATCTTACCCGATATTACAATAGGTACGTTCGCGATAGTAGGGGCCGGATCAGTGGTCACCAAAAATGTCCCTGATTTTGCTTTAGTATATGGCAACCCAGCCAAGGTGGAGGGATATGTTGATGAGAGCGGAAAGAAAGTAGGTAAAAAGTTAAAAAAGTAGACACAGGATATGTATTGCAGCCGCGCACTGTCCTTGCACCCATTAAAACAGCGAGCGAATCGCGGCATTATAAATGCGCACCGTATTGGGTGCGCCTAAATATCCTCGCTTTTGAAACATCGGAATTCCACCATTTCTATGAATGGTGGTTTACCGTGAGTAAACATTGGGTGGAATTCCGAGTGTGCTCAAAAACCACTCGCTTGTGGAACCACCAGATCATGCCACTGGTGTTTCATCGGTGGTTTTTGACAAAGCATAAGATAAGCGTCAAACCCAATAATCCATAAAGAGATACAAAATAAAGAAAAAATAAAACCTAAAACAAAAAATGATACCAATATCAAAACCAATGATCGGAGAAGAGGAGATCGAAGCTGTCGTCAAGGTGCTAAAGACAGGGATCATTGCGCAAGGGCCAAAGGTTCGGGAATTTGAGGAGAAATTCGCAAAATGGTGCGGCTCAAGATATGGGATTGCGGTCAATTCGGGAACAGCAGCATTGCATTGCGCCTTGTATGCACAAGGTATTGGCAAAGATGATGAAGTGATAACCTCTCCATTCACCTTCATCGCAAGCGCCAACTCGATTCGGATGCAGCAGGCAATCCCGCAGTTTGTCGATATCGAGGAAGACTCCTACACGATGGATCCAGATCTTCTTGAAAAAGCAATAACCAAAAAGACAAAAGCGATAATGACCGTCGATCTCTATGGGCAGTTGTGCGATTATGATAAGATTGAAAAGTTCGCGAAAGAACACGGTCTTGCTATAATTGAAGACGCTGCACAGGCGCATGGCGCATCTTTGCATGGAAAAAAGGCAGGCACATTCGGTAGTAGCGCGGCATTCTCGCTCTATGCGACAAAAAACATGGCTTGCGGCGAAGGTGGCATCCTTACCACCAGTGATGAGGAAATCATGGAGAAAGCAAAGGTCTTTCGTCAGCATGGCCGCTCAAAAATGAGCAATTATGAATATGTTGATCTTGGCTACAACTATAGGATGATGGATCTGCAGGCAGCGATTGCTTTAGAGCAACTCAAGAAAATAGATATGATAAATACGAAGCGAAATGAGAACGCAAAAAAGCTCACGGAGGGCCTAAGAAAGTTAAAAGGCATAGTCACTCCAAAGATAGTACGAGGAACGCATGTATTCCACCAGTATACTGTGCGAATAACAAGCGAATTTTCAAAGACGCGAGATGAGGTTATGGAAGAACTATCAAAAAAGGGAGTTAATTCTGGAGTGTATTATCCAAAGCCACTGCATTTTACTTCTGTATATAAGAGCAGGGGCTTTAAGCCAGGAGATTTCCCGGTCGCTGAAAAGGCGAGCGCTGAGGTTTTGTCGCTTCCAGTGCATCCGATGCTCACTGAGGAGAATATTTCTACGATAATTGAGGCTATCGCATCATTGCAATGAAAGTAGCAGTCATTGGAACAGGGCAGATGGGAGAGAACCATGTTCGAGTATATAGTTCCATGGACAACGTAGATCTCGTCGGAGTTGCTGATGCAAATAAAGAGCGGGCAGGCCAAATTGCCAAAAAATACAACACAAAGGCATATTCCGATTACAAGCAGATGCTGGCAAAAGAGAAGATCGATGCGCTTTCTGTCTGTGTTCCAACAAAAATGCACAAGGAAGTTGTCTTGGCAGCACTTGATAAGAAGATCAATGTTCTGGTTGAAAAACCAATCGCATTGAATGTAGCAGAAGCAGAAGGAATGCTGCGAAAAGCAAAAGAGAAGAAGGTAAGGCTGATGGTTGGGCACATCGAGCGCTTCAATCCGGTCGTTACTGAACTAAAAAAAAGAATAGCTGCAAATGAACTTGGTCAGATCTATAAGGTACATTGCTTTCGCATGGGACCATTCCCTAAGCGAATCATCGATGTGGGTGTCATAATTGATCTGGGAATCCATGAAGTCGATATTTTGCGCCACATTATCGGATCAAAAATTATTAGGGTGTATGCCGAAACTGCCCAGAGAATCCATTCAAATCATGAGGACCTTCTAACAGCCACTGTTCGTTTTGAAAATGGGATCTTAGGCGTGATAAACGCGAACTGGCTCACGCCCAAAAAAGTGCGAGAGATCTCAGTCACTGGAGAAAAAGGCATGTTTGTGGCAAATTACATAACCCAAGAGCTCAATTTCTATGAAAATGAGTTTTTTAGGCAAAACAGCAATTCAAGCATGAGCGGCATGAATGTCATGGAAGGAAGGAAAATAAATATCCAAGTGCCTTTCGAAGAGCCGCTACGAAAAGAACTTAGTGCGTTCATTGAATGTGTGGAAAGCAAATCAAAAGAGCCAGTAAGCGGCCAGGATGGACTCGAGGCGCTAAAGATTGTATCGAAACTCATGGAAAGCGCCAAAAAAAATGAGGTTATTGATGTATGAAAGCGTCTGTTATAGGTCTTGGAAAGGCAGGACTTCCTTTAGCCGCGGTTATAGCGGATGCAAACATTCAAGTTGTGGGGGTAGATATAGACCCAAAAAGAGTTCGTGATCTTAATGTAGGCAAAAATCCAATCCCTGAAGAGCCACTCCTTGGCGATCTGATAAAAAAACATAAAGGTAAAAATTTTGTCGCAACCGATGAACCGCTAAAGGCGGCAAAGGAATGCTCTGTCCATATCATCATAGTCCCTTTATTTATAGACGATAAAAAGAAGGCTGATTTTTCGATCATTGAAAAAGCGTGTTCTAATGTGGCGAAGGGATTGAAAAAAGGCGATCTTGTTGTTCTAGAAACCACGATGCCCATTGGAACAACCGAAAATAGAGTAAGAAAGATACTCGAAGGTCGGTCAAAACTGAAAGCAGGTGAGGATTTCTATCTTGCGTACAGCCCTGAGCGCATAATGACCGGCTATTCAATTTCAAGGTATCGGGAATTCCCAAAGATCGTTGGTGGTATCAACGATGCAAGCACGCAAAAGGCCTTTGAGTTTTATAAGCAGTTCGCAAATCCGATCAGGGTCTCAAATGCGCGAACTGCTGAGATGGCAAAAATAGCCGAGGGCATCTATCGCGACGTGAATATAGCGCTTGCAAACGAGCTTTTGAAAGTAGCTGAGCACTATGATGTGAATTATTGGGAAGTGCAAAAAGCTGCCAATCATGCCTTCTGTCATCTGCACGAGCCAGGGAACGTCGGAGGTCATTGCATTCCAGTATATCCCTGGTTTGTGATCAATGATATGCATGTTCCGCTTATTGAAGAATCAAGGGATATAAATGATGGGATGGTTTCATTCTATGCGGATAAAATCCCAAAAGGGGCAAGAAAAGTAGGGGTTATTGGGCTTAGCTATCGAGAAGGTGTCAAAGAAAAAGCGTATAGTAGATCTATTGTGATGATTGACGAATTAAAGAAAAGAAAATATGAAGTCTATGGGTACGATCCATTGTATTCAAAGGAAGAAACAGAAAAGGAGTTCAAAGTTTCCTATTTCAATGATTTTAAGGTCATGGATGCATTGATCCTTATGAATAAGGAGATTGGTCTCAAAGACAAACTCATGCCACTCAAGAAGAGAGTTATTGATATTAAGAATGTTCTTGGTTAAATTTCTCTTCTTATTTTTAGTATAAAAATAACAATATATCTGGCTAAAATCGAAGCAACATATTTATAAATTGATGAAATCTTCAAAGCATATGCTCAAAAACAAGCGAATCTTCATAACAGGAGGAGCAGGATTCATAGGAAGCCATCTGGTTGAACAGCTCATCGACAACAATGAAATTGTCGTATATGATACTTTACACAGGAACGCGCTTCTGGCATATACTGATCTCAAAAGTCACAAGAATTTAACCTTCGTCCAAGGTGATGTTTTGGATGCTCAGATGCTTGCAAAAAACATGAAAGGCTCTGATATCGTAGTGCACCTTGCTTCTATGGCGGGTGTAGCTACAATCCAAAAAAACCCGACAAGAACACTCAATATCAACATCTTTGGGACAAAAAATATCCTAGAAGAGTGCAGGAAACAAGGCATCAACCGATTTATATCTTATTCAACAAGCGAGGTCTATGGACCGCATATCTACCAGGCAAAGGAAGATGGCATGACCACCTTAGGGGCTTTGGGAGAGCCGCGCTGGTTCTATGCGATGTCAAAATTGAGCGCGGAATTTTTGGCATATGGCTACCATCTGGAGCATGGGATCAAATTTACCAGTGTTCGGCCTTTCAACATCTATGGGCCAAGGCAGATCGGTGTTGGAGCGGTGCATAATTTCGTCGTGAACGCCATAAAAAACGAGCCACTCATCGTGCATACCCCCGGATCGCAGATACGCTCATGGTGCTATGTCTCCGATATAGTCGATGCGACCCTATCGATTCTGGAAAGAAAAAAGGCTGAAGGAGAAGTCTTCAACATAGGAGATCCGCTTTCCACATCAACCAACATACAAACTGCAGAGACTATCATCCGATTGACAAAGTCAAAATCAAAGATTATATTCCAGGAAATAAAAAGCCCCGATGTGCATATTCGCGTCCCTAATATTGACAAGGCAAAAAAGTTATTGGATTTTGAACCAAAGGTGCATTTCGAGGAAGGTCTGCAAAAGACCATAGAATGGTATAGCAAGCTGCCTAAGGACAAGCTTGCCTGACATGAAACTTCTCGTCGTTGGGATCTCCGGATTTATGGGAAGAAATGTCCTAGAATATGCCCCTAAGGACGTTGAGATAACGGGAGTTTACAATAGATCTGAAGATATTGTCGCATTTGCAAAGAAGGTGAGAAAAAATACTATATTAGTGCAATGTGACCTCACGGAGTTCTCTCAGATAAAAAATGTAGCGAAGAAAATAGGCACTTCCTTTGATTGTTGCCTGTATTTTGCCGGAAATGTGGATGTGCCCCTCTCAAAAAAAGATCCAGTGCAAGACCTAAGACTCAATGTGATTGCCCTGATCAATCTATTGCAGAATATTTCTATCAAACGATTTGTTTTGTTGTCAACGGCAGGAGTCTATGATGGATTGTCTGGAAAAATAACCGGCAAAGAGGCGCTCAATCCTACTGTTCCTTACTGCTTATCGAAATTAATGGCTGAGCAGTACGTGAAATATTTCCAATCCATTGGAAAAATTGATGAGTACGCCATCTTGCGCTTTGGCGGCGCTTTCGGAAAGCACTCCAAAAGAGAAAAATTTGCATCGAAGGTGATTCAAGAGCTTGGCGTCGAAAATAAAAATACTATTGAAGTGTATGGTGATGGAAGGAACATAATCAATATCATGTACGCAAAGGATGCTGTGACCGCTTTGTTTGTTGCGCTGCGATCAAAAGCAAAGAATGTGACATGCAATTTCGGGCAGCAGAATATGACCATCACAGAAACGGTGCAAAGGACTGCAAAGGCGCTTGGAAAAAAGATCTCTATAAGATATATTCCACTCAAAAAAGAGCAGAAATATATCCATTTTGAGATACTAGTCGATTTCGACAAAATATTTGGCTTTAAGCCGACATTTAGTTTTGAGGAAGGTGTGTGTGATCTGGTTAAGGAGATGAAGCATGAAAAATGACGTTGCTTTTGTATTGCTAACCCACAATGATCATGAAGATGCGATTCTTGCCATCGAATCAATACAAAAGATAAAAACTAAGGCTAAGATTTCTGTTTTCGTTGTTGATAATGCTTCTTCCTCGGACGTTTCTTCTATTATTATTAAAAAATTCCCAAAGGTCACTGTAATCAAACTTAAAAAAAATATAGGCACCGCTGCTTATGATGAGGCAATCAAAAAGACTAACGCAGAATATGTTTATTTTACTGGAAGCGATGTGCTTTTTGAAAAAGACATGCTTGATCCGCTCATTAAAGCGCTTGAAAATGATGAAAAGGTCGCGCTCGCAAATCCAAAAGGGCTTACGTTTGATAAGAAAAATATTGAATCAGGGGGCACCTGGCTTTCGCGCTCGTTTTATTCAGGAAAATTCAAAGACAACACCTTGGGCAATAAAAATAGGGAAATCCCTTATAGAGGGACCGGTTTGATCAGGAGGTCCGTTATTGATGGATGGGGGTATTTGTTTGACCCCGAGTATTTTTTCTATGGTGAGGATGTTGACCTGGGGCTTAGACTGAAATTACAGGGATACAAGACAGTATATGTGCCATCATCCATTTTTTACCATAAAGGCTCTGTCTCAAGAAAGAAATTCAGTGGTATGAAGTTGACATATCTGATGGAAAGAAATTTGATTAGGACTTTCTTCACGACGCTTTCCTTTCCTAGGATTTTGCTGTATTTTCCCTATGTTGTGTTGATGCGCTTTGTGGCAATGGCTTTTGATTTGTTGAAATTGCACTTTGGGGTTATTTTTTCTAGGATCGGAGGGTTGTTTTGGGTTCTTTTGCATCTGGGGATTATACTGAAGAAAAGATCGCAGGTTCAGAAAAGAAGGAAGGTTTCTGATTCTGAGGTGGTTAAGGTGTTTTGTGAGAGGTATTTGGTTAGACGCTGAGAGGTCTTTCTCTTATTTCCCAGTGGCATCAGTTCTCATCTCAAAAATCCATCGACTTAAGAAAAAACAGATAGTGTAGTCACTGTTGTCTGAACTAAAACTCATTTAGCCTAGATTACTCAAAATAGATATTGCAATAAAACGATTTGCAAGAACCACAATGAGAATCAGTATGGCAAACAATAGTGGAAATATAAAAGTAATATATTTTCTTAAATAGGGTCTATCTGTTAAAAATGACCTTAGCATTCCAAGAATAAAACCTATTAAAGAATACCAAAGAGTAACAGCTACAAAATTCAGTACTGAAACGGTCTTTTGAAATAATAGATCCTCAGGTCCAAAAAAGGAAAGCGGGAAAAAATGAAAATGCAATGTGCTCAGCGTAAAACTTCCTATTTTACCTATTTGAAAGAAATAATTCCCTCCTTTAAAAATTGTAAATAAATGCAAAATAATTGAGAATAAAATTCCTAACGTAATCCCTTTCTGCCAATCCTTGAGTTTGCTCCAAAATCCCTTACTTCCCATAGTTAACAAATGTCTCTAATCGCTATCGCAAACGTAACCGCTTCCTGCGCGTTCTTCCACGCTAGCCCATACCTATCAATCACTTTATTCGGAAGGTACTTAGTGAAGAAGTCTTCCGCATTCCTTATATATAATTCTGCTGTTTTTATTTTTTTGTCATAACACCATTGATTCCTTGAATTCTGAACTGCCAATGCTTTTGCATCTTCCAAAGCCTTCTCGGCAAATCGCTTGTCCGCTGCTTTCATCATATCAATAGCTTCTTTGCACGTTTCTTCCATGTCGGCTTTTTCTTTCATCCGATCACAGAGTAATGCCGCATTGCTCTCGTATTTGAATACGTTTGACCCAGAGTCACTTAATATCTCATTTTCTATAAAATAGGAAGGACTCAAACTTTTTTCTATACCTCCGATTACTTCTTCAATAATTTTATCCTTGCAAACTCCTCGTCTTGGACAACTTCCAGTTTTTTCATTCTCAAGAATGATTATCGCTTGCATTTTACTGTTGATTGCACAATTATTATCTATCAGATCATCGCAGTCATTATCTTTTTCATCACATAATTCGACAGTAGACTCTTTAGGAATGGCATTACAAATGGAGCTTTGATTGTCTGCTGAGCAAGCAAAAAATCCTTCTGCTTTACATTCTCCTGTTCCTATGGAGCAGATATCACTGATATTGAAGCCCTCATCAATATTGAAATTGCAATCATCATCTAAATCATTACATAATTCATTTTGAGGGAATATCGCCCCACAATTTTTCCAGTTTCCGCTGAAACATGTTTCTTCACCAAATGTGCAAATTCCAACCTCAGTCACACCACAAATTCTTGTCAATTCTTCATCTATTTCATTGTTGCAATTGTCATCAAAATTGTTGCACGATTCTTCCCCATTTGGATTGATAAGTGGCTCATTATCATTGCAATCATCACCCTCGCAAAGTAAGTTATCAAATCCATCTAAATCAAAATCAGTTTCTTGATTCGGATTGTATAATTGAGGGCAGTTATCTATTGAATCGGAGAAGCCATCGTTATCAGAATCTGTTTCTGGATTTTGAGGGGTTCCTTCAATCACGATATTTGTTGGCAATGAGGAACTATCGATATTTCCATCATTATCATAGTCTATTAGCATTACAAAATTTGGATTGTTTTGACTAAGATTGACATATGAAACGGTGTTTTCATTGACAGGAATATCTTGATATTCAATTCCAACCTGATTTTGTGTTTCTCTGTTATAAAAACCGATAGAAAGATTGTAAGCACCTTTTCCAGTTCCATTAACAACAAACGTAACCGGCCTATCTCCTAAGATAATTAATAATTCGGATTCGTTATCGGAGGGAATGTACAGATAAGTTCCTTCGATTTCTGTTGAAATATTTTCCTTTTCTAAACCCACGTGGTTTCCGTTCTCATCATACGCGTGAAGATCTACAGGGCTTCCAGTGCATGCAGTGTACGATGTAGGTTTTGGATTGTTTGCCCACCCACTTGCATTGTTCCATCGATTGGGCGCATCTTCATATTTGATAAAAGTTGGACTGTCGGGACCTGTTCTCGCTTTCCCCCCTAATTCGCCCCATTTTCCTGGAAAACTGACAAAACTTGTGTTCTGATTAATGATTTCAATTTTATACTGCCCAAGACTATACATCGTTCCGTTTGAAGCAGTTTCGTCTATTAGTTCAGTGCAACCTTCTCTTAAATTACTTAGATCTTGAAGCCAAGGATGATTTCCTTCCAAATTCCAACTGCCATGCCCTCCCTTGGTAACATATACTTTTGGATGCGTACTATTCATTTTTTCTAAAGAATCCCATTCAATGGTAGTCCCTCCAAAATGAAAAGAAAAAGTTGAAGATGCTGGTTCAGCTTTTGCTTTATTGAATATAATTTGAATCATTTCCCAATCACCCTCATGCTTATTGAAGTAATTATTATACGGGTAGAAAAACCAATACTGAAGTAGAACGTCTGTGTCATTTAATGACTCTTGCCTACCATAAATCGTTTGTGGGTATTTTTGAAAACGAATTGAATTGGGTA
>CAZFPU010000043.1:0-13299 GCA_964521145.1 uncultured Methanosarcinales archaeon
TCTAAAAAATCATGCTGCGCATGGGTCAGCATCTTCTCGCATGTCACTGTTTTCTCTAAAGACAGCCGAATCCCCGTAAGGGACAACCCCCTCGGCTGTTCGCTGCCTTTCTCAAAATGCTCGACCTACGATGCTGACCTTCATTTTTTAGACATGCTCGTTTTACCCGCAATCTTTATATCTAAAAAGCTCATTCCGGACCTAAAATGGCATATCTACAAGCTTCCAGACGAGTTCTCTATACAGCAGCTATTTTTGGAGGCATAGGTGCATTGGTGACTCCGGCACATTCTAATGAATATAAACTTCTTGATCTGCCCGGAACCCTTGAAAAAAAGTTCATGGAGACCCAAATCAATGGGGATGATAAGCACGTGACATTTGAGCGGACTTTTTCAGGTGGTGCTAAGATGACCGAGCGGTATTGGTCGCGCACCACAATACCTTCGATCACATACGAGCAAAACTACAGGGGAAGGAAAATAAAACAATCAAATAGCGTAACCTGTGAAAACAGAAATTGCTCGGAAAGCTATACACTCGAAATGGAAACGCAGGAAGGCAATAGGAGGATAATCGAAGAGTATCCGATCGCGAAATTAATACTGGATCAAAATGATTTTGCCCAGTTTAGACTGCGAACTCCCTCTTCTAGGATCATCATAACAGACCAAGGAAATGATACAAGAATCTTTACCCGTTCAGGAACTGATGGTGAGGTCTTTCTCATCCAGAGAGAGAAAGGAAGTGAAAAAGATTGGCACAATTATTCTTTGGAGCGCTATGACTTCGGTCTTAACCAATTCTTCATGGTCAAAAGTCAAGAAATGCAGGCCGATGGGTCTCAGATAGATAGGCTCTATGTGAGAAATCCTGAACATGTAGTTCAATACAAAGTACTCATGAAGAAAACAGATGATAAAACAATTTTGCGCCAATATTTTGATGGAGAATCTGAGAGGCTGACCTATCAGATCCGCACGACTGACCTAGGAGAAGGCGTGGCTGAAACTGAATACGATCATGGCGCAAGAGGCACCTTTGCAAAAAAGAGCAGAACTGAAAGAAAAGAGCTGCCATTGCAGTAACCATATTTTTCCTTGTTCTTCCCAAAACATTTAAATAATAAACCCAATTACCATGTCCTATGAACCGAGCTGATTGCCTTCATTGTCGGTAATTCTTCTAGTTCCAGTGCTATTCTTTTATCAAATAACGATCGCAGGTATTCTATAGGCTGCACTTGTTCTATGCATTGTTAGCTAATTCTGATATTTTAATCAAATTTTACTTGCTAAAGTCACCTACGAAAAGAGGATTTGTGGAGGGTACAATGTATCGCGAAAATATATATGACGTTTTGAGAATGAATGGAGAGCAGATCGACACTTTGATTGTGCCAAAGAACACCGGGCTCAAAGGATACGTATGGAAAGTGCTTAAGGAAGCAGGCCTTGATCTTTATGAAGCAGAGCAGATCGGAGAGGGCAAGCTAAAGGCCAAGGGCCTAACGCTTCTTTTGAGAAGAGGCGAAGATATCCCAAGGATAGTCATGGATGAGTTCAGGCAGGGGCGTTTGGTCATGGGTTTGACTGGCGATGACTTGCTTGATGAATACAAGCTAAAAGACACAGGCAACACGCTTAGAGTGGAAAATACCTATGATTGGGATGATGAAGCAGCAATGTTTCGAAGGCCAGCATTGTGCCTTATCAATAAAACAGGTGAACTTGATAGTTTTCTGCCAGGAATTCCGATTGCGATAAATGCAAAGTATGAATCCACAAGCAGGGACTATTTGAGAAGATCGCTAACGGCCAAAGGAATAAACCCAAAAATCAATGTGTATAATGGTGATCTGGAAAGTGCAGTAACAAACGGCTCAAATGAGTGCTGCATTGATACTGTCTACACAGGGAAATCAATCAAGGACCGAGGTCTGCAGATAGCCCAGACCATACGCTATAGCGATCTATCTGCAATAACTGCCTTAAGAAGCGAAGAGAGTTTTTTTGGCAAGGTCATGAAAGAGGAAATGCGAAGGCTGATTGGCAGAAGGGATAGCCCAACTGATTCATATACCTCGCAATTACTTGCTGATCCACAAAAAGCGGCACGAAAGCTCAATGAAGAGGCATTTGAACTGGGAATTGCAGCGCTAGGAAGAGGTGACGTAACGGCAGAAGCCGCAGATGTGCTATATTCAACCGGGTTGATACTTGCAAGAAATAATGTTTCCCTTGAAGAATTGGCAAGAGTAATGAAAGAGCGGCAAAAATGAGTTAATTATTTAAATTGCATCAGAGGTGCATGAACCATGGAACTACAACTCCCAAAAGGAACAAGAGACCTAAAGCCAGAGCAGGCTATAATTCGAAAGCACATAGTAGATGTGCTCAAAAAAACATTTGAACTCTATGGATTTTCTCCTCTAGAAACGCCCATCTTTGAAAGATATGATGTGCTCTCATCCAAATATGCAGGAGGTGCTGAGATCCTCAAAGAGACATTCAAATTCAAGGACCAAGGAGATAGGGAACTTGCACTGCGCTACGACTTAACGGTTCCAATGTGCCGTTTTATCGCCATGAATCCCAACATGAAGCTTCCTTTCAAGAGGTACCAAGTAGGCGAAGTGTTTCGCGATGGTCCAATAGCCACAGCAAGGTATAGGCAATTCACCCAATGCGATGTTGATATTGTTGGCAATGCGTCCGTTAAGGCAGATGCTGAAATATTGATTCTTACAAACAGGGCATTCAAAAAACTTGGCTTTGAACCGATCATAAAAGTCAACAACAGGAAGATACTCAATGAGATATTAGACTATGCAAAGCTTGACCAGGAGCAGCATGATGCAGCCATTTTATCGATCGACAAATTAGAAAAGATCGGCATGAAGGAAGTGAAGAAAGAAATGGAGAGCAAGGGCATAGATGCAGAATGCATTGCAGCTGTTGAATCAATTATCACCCTCAAGGGAACTAACATTGAGAAGATTCAAAAATTAAAAGCGATACTCGGGGAATCAAAAGGTCTTGCGGAGATTGAAGAGCTTGTTTCATTCCTTGGAGTGGTTGATGTTGCAGTGGATTTTGATGTCTCTTTGGCTCGAGGACTTTCTTACTATACTGGAACGGTAGTGGAAGTATTCCTTAAAGATTCTGTAGTGAAAAGCTCAGTGTGCGCTGGTGGAAGATATGACAATATCATCGGACAATTCATTGGAAAAGGATCATATCCCGCTGTTGGCATTTCATTTGGTCTGGATAGGATCTATGACGCTTACGTTGAAAAAAAACAGGATGGAAAGAAATCCACTGCCTTGGTGTATATTGCACCAATTGGAACCCTTAATGAGTCGCTAAAAATAGCCGAAGAACTAAGAAACGAGCATGTGCCTGTGGATATCGATCTGGCAGAGAAGGGACCAAGTAAAAATCTTGCCTATGCGAACTCAATGGGAATTCCTTATGTCCTGATCATTGGCGAAGAGGAACTAAAAAGCAAGAAGATAAAGCTCAAAGAGATGAAGACAGGAGTTGAGCATGCCATGGGCGCAGACGAGTTGGTGTTGTTTTTTCAGAAGAAGATTGGGAATTAGTGTTCTGTATCCATTGGTTTTTCCTTCATCTATATTTTGAACCTAATTAAGTTCATATAATGCGAAGGGATATCCTTCGAACATGGCTTTGCAGGATTTGATTCTTGGCTCAAAAAATGATTTTGGCAGAGTTCGGGAGTCAGTAACAGGAATGCAATTTCCCAATTGGTATCATCAAATTTCTTATCATTTTGAGCGAAGCAAGTCGTGGGTCAGCTTCAATGGAGAGCTTTTGCCCGCTTTATCTACGCACTTGCAAGCTAGCGGTGTGCAGTATGAAGGTTCCATAGGAAGATCGCCCGATAAAAATGAGTACGATACTCAAATGCATCTTTTTAGATCGCAAGGAAAGGAATTGCTCTACGCATACAGCCCTACTGCCGAATTAAATGCCGGCTCTCCTTACGGGCTTTGGTTGTATTATAACACAGTTCATCCTCAATTCGAAGACGCGCGCAAGAAGACGGACGAATTTATGAACGTGAGTTTCAAAAAACTTTAATAAATTAGCATACTACATTCAAATTCTAGTCGTCACATGCACGTTCCCATCATCATCGATAACGACCGTATGCTCTGCCTGGCTAACCATACCTTTTCTTTGATCAGCAAGCGGCGGATATCCGTGGATAACTCCTGCCTGTTCTAGTTCCCGAAGTCCAAATTTCGCCTTGGCGCCCAGAGTCCTGGTCAGCCACCGTGTCGTAAAGGGCAATCCATCGAATTTTTCTATTTCCTTAAGTGTCT
Source organism: uncultured Methanosarcinales archaeon (assembly GCA_964521145.1). GTDB lineage: Archaea > Nanobdellota > Nanobdellia > Woesearchaeales > GW2011-AR4 > BS150m-G66. The sequence continues at coordinate 4,352 of CAZFPU010000043.1, forward strand.
CGCGGGCAAATGGGCTTCGTACTGGTTTTTTTTGTATAAAAGAGAAGACGGTTGCTATGCCTGCATCTTGGACCAAACCAGCGCCAGTGCTCGCGAATGGTTCGACTGCAAATGCAATCCCTTTTTCAAGGCCAATCGTCTCTTTAGTATCATAATTAGGAATGCTAGGAGAAGTATGCTGTTCAAACTTGGCAAGCCCATGTCCTGAAAGGTTTTTGATTGGGGCAAATCCATACCCTTGAATGGTTTCCTGGATTGTTCTTCCGATCTCTCCGACAGAAGTTCCGACTTTGATTATTTTTAATGCGTTGTTGAGCGCTTCCCTGCTTGCATTGACCAATTTTTCATGCTTTCCGGAAAGATCGATAGTCAATGCGTTATCACCGATGTAGCCATCGACATGAACACCGACATCTAAACAGATGACATCATCGCCAAAAACCATTTGATCATCAGCTTCCGGGCAGAAATGCGCAGCGAGGTGGTTTAAAGAGATCTGAGCAGGAAACGCAGGCTTTCCCCCTAAAAAATGGATTTTTTCTTCTATCTTATCTAGAACATCAATGACTTTGGCATTTTTTTTGATGAGTGCTTTTCCGTACTCCAAAGACTGTGCTGCAATTTTGCCTGCCTCCAGGTACTTGTTTAGCTCTTCAGAGTCCATAAGATGATTTGAAAATTGAGTTGCTTTTAATTGTTATTGTTTATGCCTGGCATGCATTTTTTGATCCATCAAAGCTACTTTGACAAAAAGGCAGATATGTTTACTTTAGTGTCTTCAAATGAGTATAGATCATTGTGTCCTGCCCCTGCAACGAGGTGATATTGCTTTTGATGAGTTGCGAGAGAATCGAACAAGTTCCTTGATATAATTGGGGCGATGATTGTATCTTCAGATCCATGGATAATGAATATCTCCCCCCTAAAGTTCTTTAGATATTCCCTATTGTCGTAATTTTGAGTCATCAGGAGTTTAAGAGGGTAGACTTTGAATAGCCAGGGAGCAAGATCGGTCATGGAAGTAAAAGGGCTTAGCAGGAACAGTCTCACGTTACTTGAAATGGAAGAATGATAGGCAGCAGCGCCGGTACCTACGCTTTCACCAAGCACAGTTATAGTCTGATACTGCTGCTGTTTTGTATATTCAACAATATTTTTAACATCTTGGAGAATCAATTTTTTGCTCGGTCTATGATTGTGGTTAGAATATCCAGCGTACTCCATAACAATTACTGATTTGCCGCTTTTTTCCAGCAATGGTTTTAGAAATGCACGATCGCACGCAGAGCCGGCATTGCCATGATAGAAAATTACAAGATCTTTGTTCTTTTGCAATTCGTAGAAGCGTGTTTCCTTGAATTCAACTTTTTCATACTCTTCAAAGCCTTCACAGTGAGAAAAGTCCTGCTTGGAGGGAAAGTATACCATCCTACCTTGTGCAAGAAATAGGTACAGTCCAAAGAGAATGTAGACAATCAAAACAGTAAAGAGCATCCTATAGAGTACTAAGCGATCCATGTGGGCTATTTCCAATAACTAGCTATTTATTATTTTTGCTGCAGCTGGTAAAATTCTCAGATCAATAGACTAGAATGACTGTGGCTAAACGAGAGGACTATTTGATCCTCACACACTCCAAATTTCTCGGAGCCAGTGTCTCAATCTTGAACTGCTTATGGATTGAACTGGCTAGGTCAAGACATCTACTTGACTCACCGTGATTCACAATGACCTTTTTAGGGCGAGGCTCACACTTTTGAACAAAATTCATGAGCTGCGGCCTGCTGCTGTGCCCCGAAAATCCATCGACCGTATGCACTTCCAGTTTGACCTGCACCATTTCGCTTCTGTTTCCAACACCGGTGCTATACTCTCGCTCCCCTCGCTGGATCCTTCTTCCTAAGGAACCTTCTCCCTGATAGTTTACGAAGATCATGGAATTCTTAGGATTATCAGCAAGGTGGCGCAAATATTCCACTGAAGGACCGCCCTGCAACATGCCTGAAGTGGCCAAAACAACGCATGGTCCTGTCTCTTCAATTACCTGCATTCGCTCTTTTTGCGATCCGACCCTCTTGAAAATTTCTGAGAGGAATGGATTTTGATCTTTATGGAAGATCTGCTTTCGAATTGATGCATTCAAGAATTCCGGATATGCGGTATGGATTGCAGTTAGGTCCCAGATAAGCCCATCAATGAATACAGGGACTTGGTCCATTTCCTTGGTTCGGATCATCTGCTCAACAGCAATCATGATCTCTTGACTTCTTCCAACTCCTAGCGTGGGAATGAGTATTTTTCCCCCTCGTGCAACGGTTTCCCGAACTATCTGCTTGAGCTTCTCATCGCTTTGATCCCTATCGACAACGACCCCTTCCTTTCCGCCATAGGTACTCTCCAAAAGCAGGGTCTCTAGTCTTGGGAATTGAGTGACCGCAGGATCCAAGAGAAGTGTTTTTCCATATTTCATGTCCGCAGAATACAAGATGTTATGCAGGCCATTACCTACATGCAAATGCACCATGCAGCTTCCAAGAATGTGACCAGCATTATACATAGTGATTCGAACATCGGGAGTAACATCGCTTACTTCATCGTATTCAAGGCAGATAGTATGCTTTACCATCTCCTTGATATCGTCAGCATCAAAAAGCGGATCTTTACTAGAGTCTCCTCTCTGGATCTTCACAAAATCAAGCAACATAAGCGACATTACATCCCGTGTTGGCGCGGTACAATAAACAGGGCCTCTATATCCAAATTTGAAAAGATAGGGCAAGAATCCAGTGTGATCGATATGCGCGTGGCTTACGATGATCGCGTCAAGCTCATCAATTTTAAATTCAGGCGCTTCCAGATACGGATAGGGAGCGATGTCAGATGCAACATCAACACCGCAGTCCATCAATACTCTGCTTTCAGGCGTTTGCAGGAAAAGGCAGCTTCTGCCAACTTGTCTTCCTGAACCAAGGTAGCTTAATCGTATCCATTCTTCTTTTTTGCCTCGAATCCATCCATCATAAATTCTGTGGCCTACTTTGTCTAGGAATTTTCTTCGATAGTCTGAATGCTGGTAAAGGACTGCCCGAATGTTTTCGATGAGTTTTGATCGGATAGCCGGTTTTCTGTGAATGAAAGGGACCCATAAAGTATTTGCCCTGATATCTCTGAGAATAGATCCTTGTTTTCCTATCGCAAGCCCAGGCTTGTCTGCCTCGATGATCACACGGCTTCGATGCGGATCGAAAATAACCTGGTCAAGCCCGGCTTCCTCAGGAACGATCCTTCGAATCTCCTTTTCAGCTTCTTCCATGTCCATGGTGATTGATGGGTCTGGCCGTAGCTCGATTCTTTTCTTGATGTCATCGACCACTCGTTTGATGATCCCATTGTTATTTAGGAAGAAGTCCTTGTCCTTGGTATAGAGGACGATGTTTGCCGCTTCAAAGTTCGCCTCGCTGATCTTATCGCTTGGTAATTGCTTGAGGATTTCCTTTATTATGTCTGCCATTTTTTCAAGTTTTATTTTGTAGATTATTTATTGCTAATTGGTAATTTTGAGATTTATTTTTTCATTGTGTTTTTTCATTGGTTTGTTTTACTGGGTTCTATGTTCCTTTTTCAAAGGTGAGTGTATTTAGGCCCAACCAACAGGGTAGGCAACCCACTTCATTCGTTGCGGCGGGTGTGCGGCATCCAATTGGTATATCCTAGGGCAAGAATTTTTTTCTCTGCCGTTTTTATCGCCATTAAATCACAAGCGCTCGTGATGATGCTATCCAAAATACCTGATCATCTTTCTTGACTTCAACATGCAAGAATATTCATATCTTTTTTTAGAAACGATCGTAATTATATCTCTATGGTTGGGTCTATGAATTGAGTATGCACCTTCTTGACGCCATCCTGGGTTATGGTGAAAATATCGATACCATTTCCAGAAGCGATATCTCGTCTTAGAGCAGCAGTTATTGATTTTGCTGCAAGCTTTACACCTTCATCAACGCTTATGCCTTTCTTGTACAGGGTCTCTAGGACGCCCATCGCATAGACGCTGCCTGATCCAGAGGATACATAATCATCGACTAAGGCTATGCTGCCATCGGGAGCAAGATCGTACACATGAAATCCACTATCGTCTTTGCCGCCCATTACAAAATGAGCTATGCCAGGAATCACTGAAAATCTTCTGATGTTGCTATAAAGGAACATGGCCATAAGATTTGCCGCTTCGCGAACCGTAGGTTCTGAGTTAGTTCTGAAAAATTTTATCTTAAGCTCTGATTTGAGATATTTTACCAAGAGCTGGACGTCAGAAACAGTACCCGCCACGGTGACCGCGATCTTGTCGGTTATAGGCATGACCTTTTCGAACTTCTTGTTTGCGATAAGGTATCCCGCAGTTGCACGCTTATCAGCGGCAAGCACAATCCCATCCTTGCACAAGATGCCCACAGTAGTGGTTCCGGTTTTCAATTGAGCATGTGTTTCATCCATCTAAGAACTCCTTAGTGTTGGTAAGATTTAGGTGATATATAAATATTGCGGTTTAGTTGGCTTCCTGTCTTTGCCTGAAATAATTTCCCCTATACATTGCGAGCTTAATTTTGGCAATGTGGGCTGCCATCTCTTTTGTGAGCGATTACGCAATAGCAGAAGCGAATGCGGAAGGGGGAAGTTCCTTACGGGAGGGACCCGCATATCTTAGAGCACAGTGTACGAGCGAACTTGATGGCAGTCTCGAAGAATTGCCAAAATTAAGCCAAGGAGTGCTGCATCCTAATATTGTAGGTTGATCTGAGATGAAGTTATTTCAGGAAAAGATAGTTTGTTGGCTACATTGACTTAACTCTTTCTTCTAGGTGAGGCTTGCAGGTTCCTTCGTAATATTCCTTTGTATCCTTTTGTACTTTTTTTACAATGGATGCGACAATAGGATCATCATCGATTTTCTGGATGGTTGGTTTGTTCGCATTATTATGGATTACAACCATGGCTTTTCTTTGCAGTTCGCTGTCTGGATGATTGTCTGGCTCATACAAATGTATCTCAAGTTTATCTTTCCAGGAAAAGTAATCTATGTTGCGCTTAATAGAAAGCACTTTCATCCTAGGCGGATTGATCTGTGAAAAACGCACGTCAACATATCCTATGGGGATCCCAAATCCTACGTCCGGAAAAAACAGCGGGTAATTAATGTGGTAAATCCTGTCCTTGCCCTCAACCTTCTCCCCTCTTTTGCCAATGTGCCAGGGCACCATTTCATAAGAAAAATTTAGGCTGGAGTCATTGTAGGCAGCATGCGTAGCATAGCCAACATAACCTACTGCTGTGGCGGTCAATGCCACTGCGGCTCCCAGACCAATAGTGAGCTTGTTCATGTTCAATCAGATGGAGTTTCCAAAGAGTGCGTCACACACTCCTTCCTTAAAATGTTTTGTCTTTGCAAGGGCTTTTTGGACCATCGCATTGATCGTTTTCTCTTCCTCGAGTGATTGTAGTTTTGTTTCAAGTGAAATGGCATATTCATTATATCGTATGGATACTTCTTTGCTTGGACTGTTTTCCAAACCCATGGAAATAGTGATTGTATTATAGAGGAATGGACTTAAGAAGTAAGGCTCATAACTGTGCCTGCGTATAATGACATTAGTCATTTGCGTGTCTTTTGGGTTGGAATAGGTAACGGTCGTATGCCCTCTAAAAATGCCAAATCCAATATCTGGGAAGAAATGAGGGTAGCGCATAGCACAGGTTTTTGTCTTATTCTCCTCAAGAATAAACTGCTGGTTTAAGAATTGATCAGTATATCCAACATGAGAGTCTGCAATAAGATATGCGCCAACCAACCCTACTACAGTGACTGCACTATAACCTTTTTTCATGGTGTCCTAGACTATCGGAAAACTGCTTATGCTTTAATGCCAAGAGAATACACTTTACTCACAGTATGATTTATGTGGCTGCCATCTATCATCTTTAGTAAATCCCCGACATAGTTTCCACGATCGGAAAGCGGATTGTACTTAATAAAAAGAGAATGTGACCCTTGCGCATTTAGTGTGTTTCTTTGAAGTGATATCTCATGCTGATTCCCGACCCATTTTGATTCCCAAAATGAGACTTGTGAAAAAGCTTTTTGGTGGGACCAGAAATTTGCGCCATCCAATGCCAGAAAATAGTCATCGCCAGATAGAGCAACTGCAGAAGGATTCTTCAGGAGAAATTTATAGAAATTATGAACGTTGTTTTGTTTGTTATTGCGCGCAGTGCCCAGGCTTACGCTGACCCGATATTCTTGGCCTGATGCTGATTGAGACAGCGGCCTTGCCATTAGAAATGCCTTATCTTCATCCTCGATTACTTTAGATAACAGAGAATCTTCTGGCTGCAAAAACTGCGCTGTGGGAAGTGCTTTGTAATCAAGCGTCAATTGAGTGGGGGTGCCCAACCCATATGCACCTAAAACAGAATCAATTTGTCGCAGCAATTTATGATCTGCCATTTTTTATTTAGAATTATTAAACATGAAATTCAACCCAGTAACGAAGTGCTTTGAACTGACCCAAATTGCAGAATCAAAATCATGGTGCTTTGCAGGAATGATAAACAATGCTTCTTTGTTGTCCACATTGACTAATCGAACCAGATGATTGGTAGTTAGAATCTCAGCAGCGCCCAGATCGACGCTTGTTTTTTGCATGCCATTCGTATACACTTTCACATGCACTTTGTTCTTTTCTAGGCTCTTTCGTGCCTTCTTAAGCGCTCGCGCCTTGTGCTTGATGCCCTCAGCGTTTGTCAGGATTGTGACGTTTTCTTTGGCTCTTAGGAGCATTTCCTTGATGAACCTATTGATGCTGCTTCTTCCGACGATGCTGTCCGTTACGTTCTCCACATCGACTTTTTGAACGCCGGTCTTGTGCAATAGCTCAAGTTCCCGAAACATGTCGGTATCCCCAATCTTCTCAACCATGGCGATTTGCGTTTGCGCCTCATCATGGAGCCTCTTTTTGACCCTATCGACGACAGCCTCTGGCTGCACGGCGATATATTTGATAGGCTTTCCTATCTTCATTATGATAAAGCCTTTCTTCTCAAGGCTCTCTAGAACGTCATAACACCTGCTTCTTGGAACCCCTGATATGTCGGCAAGTTCCGAAGCTGCCGCCACGCCTCTGCTTAAAAGCGATGTCCAGATCTTTGCTTCGTAGATATTCAGTTTGAAGCGCTCTCTAAGCTCGCTAAGTGATTCTTTATGAGTTAGCATGGTTTACATGAAGTGCAATCTTGGAATGCCCTGCTTATATATAAGCTTTTCTTGCTTTTGTTACTCTATAGTAAAAACACTATTCCAGGGTATATAGATGGTTTGGAAGGTGATTTCAAGGGATTTACACACAAAGCTGATTTATTTTCATGTGCGGGCACTACCGTCTTCTCGCCTGCCACTGTTTTCATTCAAGGTGTGGCTGCCCCGTAGGGGGGCAACCCGAGTTTGGTTAGTAATTCAATAAAGGCCAGCACCATCATCAGGTCGAAATGTGTTAAGTTCGATAGCGAAGGTGTTGCGGGGGTCGTCCCTTACGGGGCAGCCACCTCTTCGATTGCGACAGCGAACATTTCGAAGATGGTACTGGCCGATCAAAACAGTGAAATGTGCATTTCTAACCAAACTCGGGGCAACCCCCGCAACACACTGATCACCAAGAGTTACTAGGCTCGACCTGATGATGGTAGTGCCCTTATATCGCACAACTTGGAACCTAAATACTCCTTTAAACTCTTTAAAACCTAGTCTTTCAACTAATTCATTAAAAAATAAATAAAAAAATAAGAAAGAAAGGGTTTAATCCCTTCGTCTCATAGCTACCATGATTATCACGATAGCAACGATAACCAACAATACTTCGCCAACGATCAAGAGGGTCAGGAAGCTGTTTGATTTAAACAGTGATTCCTTTTCCTGGGTCTGTGGAGGCAGGGTTGGTGGAGTTACAACGACTGGTGGAGTGGTTGTTGGAGGATTTTGTGTTCCTGGCCTTACAACTACAACTTCATCGTCTTGCTCGTCTTCTTCCTCAGCTGGAGTTTGAGTCTCGTCTTCCTCTTCTTTAGGAGGAGTGGTTGTTACGCACCGAGCTACAGTCAGATCAACAGTTGAGGTTTCAGTGTCCCTTCCATCGTTAAAGGTGACTCGAGCGGTGATTGGATATACTCCAGGCACAGCGTCGCTTCCAACAGTGAACTTGTAGTTCTTTCTGAATTTGCTGTCGTCATCGAATGCGTCTTCTGATAGGTCGAAGGTTTCCCTCAGGTTCAGATCAAAATCAGACTGCATGATCTCTAGGATAGTGTCGTCCTCATCCTCTGCGCCGGTGTTCTGCACGCCAACATCAAGGCTTACTGCTCGCTGGCAGCTCACTTGTGAAGGCGAAAGCGCCATTTGCGTGAATCTGACTTCGTTGTTTTCCTTTTCGACTTCAAGGGTCAGTCTCATTTCAGCCTTTTGAGCTACGCCATTGACAGAATCTGCCTCGATCTCAATAAGGACATCAATGCTATCATCTTCGTCAACTTCTACTGGAATATCGAATTTCAGCTTTACGCTGTCTTCATCATCAGGACTAAGATCGTCTAATTCGCCATCCATGTCGATCTCATCGCCATCGTCAATATCTTGGATGGTAATAGTGATCTCAAGATCTTCAAGTTCGATATCAGAGCCATTGTCAGGGAACATGTTAGTGACTTCTATGTCAAACTCGACAGTTCCGCCTGGTCTCACTTCATCGCTGATCTTCTCGCCATCGCTAACGTCGCCATCATCACAGCCTTCCCCTGGATTGCACACATCAACATTTGCGTCTGTTATCCAGAGATTGCTTCCATTTATTTCTTTTCCTAGATTGGTCTGAGCCATAGCCATTGGCATAAGAGCCAGCACC
>CAZFPU010000044.1:0-13060 GCA_964521145.1 uncultured Methanosarcinales archaeon
TGCTCAAGAACCACCTAATGTAAAATCACCGTATCATGCCACCAGTGTTTCATTGCTGGTTCTTGACAAATCGGGAAGCCCCGTCCCTTTAGGGCGGGGAGGAGGTCATGTTAAATAGAAAAATCAGTAATGATAATGGATAGTAATTGGTTCTAGGCATTGGTTGATGCGCTGAAACAATACCATGTCACTCCCTCCAATCAACAAACAAAAGAAGAAAGTGTAATGGATGCCCAAAGTCTAGCATTGATTGCCAATTTATAGGAAAATTTTGCTTCGAAGAAACCATTTCTGACCATTAAAGAAAAAGATAGTCAATAATGGGTTGGAGCAGTCAATTATACTAAAATAACAAAAAGCTAAAAATGAAAAGGAACTGTTTTTTGCCAGTACAGAAACTACGCAATCACTTCTTCTGCCAACTGTAGCTTCTCATGCGCGCTGATTTGCCATAGCCGCAGCTTGCGCACGCTTTATGCTTGATATGATAGGTCTTCTCGCCACATCGCCGGCAATGGATCATAGTCTTCTTGCCAGACTTCTTGCCCATCGAATATGTTCCTTTCATGGTAGAAAATAAACCTCAATTTTTTACTGCGGAGAGATGATGGTTATGGTGTCTCCTCGAATGAAGACCGTTCCCAATTTTCTCTTCATGGTGCCTGCCTCATACTCTTCAGCTTCGTCAAGCACGACGTTGATGTGGATGTCAAAAGCGTATAATTTGCCGATATAGGACTTGTTGTTCTTAAGCTCGACGATAATCCTCTTGTTTCGCGATTTGTTGAGTGCGTCTAATGGTCTTGCTTGTTCTGTCATAGTGAATACCTCAGTTTTTTTGTAAAAGGGTTTGCTTTATAAATGTTGTGTATGGGGTTGATGTTTTTTATTTATAAATTGCAGTAGTATTTTTTATAAATGCGGCTCTCGTCGCTACGCTCCTCGTGCGACACCCTCTGGGGTATCTCCCGTCGCACCAGTATCGCAAGATAAATTACTACACCAATGCACTAGGATATCAATCAATAAGAACCCGCACGCGCTGGTGCGGGCTAATTATCTCTTGCTTTTGAACTCGTTAGCATTCCTAAAAACTCAAATTTCGCCATAGAAAGCCTTTTAAATAGAGCCTTTTTCTTATAAACTCATGGCAATATCACACAGACGCTCAGTAAGAAAGCACACCGGCGGCAGATACAAGACCAAAGGAAGAAAACAAAAGCAGTATGAATTAGGAAGGCTTCCTGCAATGACTCATGTTGGAAAAAGACGAGCACGAGTGATCCGCGTCATGGGCAACAACCAAAAAGTTAGGGTTCTATCATCTGAAGTTGCCAATGTCTTGAATCCAAAGACCAAGAAATTCACCCAATCAAAGATCATAACAGTAGTTGAAAGCGCCGCGAACAGGCAATACATCCGAAGAAACATAATGACCAAGGGCGCTATCATCAACACAGAGCTTGGAAAGGCAAAGATAACTTCAAGGCCCGGGCAAGATGGCACCGTGAATGCCATATTGGTTCAATAATTCTGTGATTTGACTACAAATTCGCGACAAAAAATCGATTATTTTTCATATTTTTAGCACTGTACTAACACCATGGATATACTCTACGCAAACGAAAACCATAAGTTGGGCAAGGACCACGGGTTTGTGGAGATTAAGGACGTGACCAGAAATGGGGCTTATGTGATATCGGCTATGCGAAGTCACGTAGCGCAAGAGCTCTCTTATTCTATCGATTTTAGAGAATTCCAGCATCGACTGCAAAAAAGCGCAGGCCTTAGCGCAAAAGTCCTTGAAGCTATCGAGGTTGTTTCACCCGGCGTGAACCTTGAGACGCATTTTCAGAGAAGTGCTGTGTACCTCTATGATCCTAAATCCAAGATGGTACAGCTAGACTCACAGCCAGCGTACGTGGGCAACATCGCAAAACGTGCGTTTGAAGTTTCCCGCTAGCCCATCGTTTATTTTTTTAGCGTGTTTTGGTACGTGGTTAGCATCCTCAGGGCAAGCCTTGCGATTCTTGGTTATTCGTGTGTTGCGGGGGAGGGTACCAGCTTCTCGCGAAGTCTGGCACACGATTGCGGCATTCACTTCGTTCAGCCCCCAGTTAACAGTGGGACTGAGCAGCGCGAAGTCGCATGCAAGGGCCAACGAATGCTTTCGTTGCGGGGCAGCCACACCTTGAATGAAAACAGTGTTTAGGCGAGAAGATGCTAACCACGTACGTGCTTTGAACACATACGACAAACTATTCTGACATTTTGGTTCCCAGAGGTTGCCTGATATGAAACCATTTGCCAAAGGATAACAAGCTCCTTTCCATGAAACTGTTTTTCCTTCCTTTATTGTTTTGCATCCTCTAATGTCTCGAGCCTAAGGTTTTTCTTATGGTGCTTATAATTTAATTGCCAAGTGGATACAAAAAATTCCTATAGGCCAGTATCCAATAGATTTAAATATTAATAAGCAAAAGAAAGGGATATGGTCTCATGGGCAACATTCCTACCAGTGATCTTGGGCATTCTTGCTGTCTTGGTCATTCTTAAAGTTGCAAAGAGCATCATGAAGACAATACTCTTAATTGTGCTTGTCATCATATTCCTTTTTGTGCTCAAATGGCAATACGGGGATATTCCAATCGTTCCATTTATCTAGGATAACTGACCCAATACGAAATCTGAATCTTTTTTCTTCCAAAAATTAAAATTCATAAAAACGAGAATTATAGATCGTCTAAGTCAGTTCTTTGCCTTGTTTAACTGAGTAAGCCGTTTTTTGATTATCTGGATGTATTTTTTCTTGTCAAGCACGCTCTCAAGCTTCATCGCAAGATCCTCATCGCCCATGACATCACGGACCCAATCAGCAAAATCATTCTTGTTATGGTCCTCATTGACATGGTAGCGAAACGCATATTCATCCATGGCATCGATTGTAGAGAGAAGATCGCGCATGTTTCGGATCACGATCCCATTGGTTGCCCAGAATGCCTTCCCTGGATCGCAATCATGGCTTACCTGCTCTTTTAGGGTTAGGAGCTGTTCCATGCGTTGTTTATTTCCATTATAAGTATATAAGAATTAGTATCCTTTAGGAAGTGGTGATTTTGAATGTTTATTGTCGTCTATTTTTCTTAAATCCCACTTTCCTATGATTTTTTAATTTAAACAATATTATGTCTTGGTTTCATTGGTTATCCATCGGCTAAATTCATCATTGGCATCGGCATTTATTTTCATGACGCAGATCGTCTTGTAGCTATGCATCTGTTTCACCGATTTTTTTATGTGAGCATAGTGTTTTTCCTGTGTCTTGCCAATGAGAACCGTTTCTTTGCCTTTTTCAATTGCGCCCTTCCACCAATACATGCTCTCGATAGGAAAGATATTGGCGCAGGCGATAAGGCGCTCTTTGAGCAGGTGCATCGCTATCTTCCTTGCCTCTATCTTATCCCTGCATGTTATGTAGACTAGGATCATATGAGCAATAGAGTGTTTTCATTTTTATGCCTTCTGGTTTTTGAGGGGCAATGCAGAGCCGGGGAGGGGGAAATCTTGGTCAAAACTTTGGTTATTATTGTTCTCAGGATGATTTTTGGGCATAGGATGCAAATAATATTCAATAAACTCTTCTAAAACAGAAACCTTATTAAAAATATATCAATGTCAACAGCCATGCAAAAGCTCATTTTTTCGAACATAACTGGCTCATATGTATTTTCGTCAGCAGGAGAGGTCATCGATTCTATAGGGTTCAAGGATAGCGAGGAATTCCTAAAAAAGGAGGACTCTGAAAAAAGACTTCTGCAAAAACATCCTGACGCAAAAAAGCCAGGTGAAAAGGAACTTCCTATGGTGGTCGCCTTTTTTAAGAAACCTACTTATTTTCCACAATTCTCAAAAATCAACCTGCAATTGAGCAAGCAGGCAATTCGTGATTCCGTCTCAAGAGACTCCCTTCTCATCCAGACGAGCAGCACAATCGAGGAGCTTGATAAAGCTATCAATCTGCTCACCAAAAGGCTTCGGGAATGGTATGGGATGTACAATCCTGAGACTGAGTACCATCTGGGCGATCATCAACGCTTTGTAAATACAATTCTCATGAAGCCAAAAGCGGCATTGCTAAAAGAATTCAATATCTCAGATAAGGAAGCGATGGGCGCTGATTTTGCAAAAAAGGACCTTGACGCGACCATGCAGCTAGCGCAGCAGATCCAAAAGCTATTTTCCCTGCGAGAAGAAAACGAAGCATACCTTGCCCTGCTTGAGAAGGAGATCTGCCCCAATCTTTGCTATATCGCAGGTTCTGCAATCGCGGCAAAACTCATCGTGCATGCGGGATCTCTCAAACGGCTTGCGCAGATGCCCGCGTCGACTTTACAAGTGCTAGGGGCCGAGAAAGCGCTCTTTAGGCATCTAAGGAACAAGGGAAAAAACCTGCCCCCTAAGTATGGGCTTTTACATGAGCATCCCCTCATCGCAAAAGTGCAAAGAAAAGACCATGGGAAAGCAGCAAGATCGTTAGCAGACAGGCTAAGCATGGCAGCGCGACTTGACTTTTACAAAGGGGAATTCAAAGGAGAAGAATACAAGAAGGAGCTTGTGGATAAATTCAAGGTTCAGTTTTGAGCGCTATTGTCATCATGCCTGACCAATAAGAACAAAGCAAGGAAAAGCCCCATTGCACTAAGATATCGATCAATAAGACGCCGCGCGCACTGGCGCGGCCCAAATAACTTCGCTCTTGGAAAAAGCAAGAACTAAAAATAACAAAAAACCACACGCTCAAAAAACAAAAAATCATGTCAATAACCAAAACACCAATATTTGAGGTCTTTGAAGACAAAAAGAGAAGAACATTATTCACTACTAATCTTGCTCCTGGAAAAAAAGTAAATGAAGAATCCTTGGTAATGCAAGATGGCGTTGAATACCGCCAATGGGAGCCTTACTCAAGCAAGCTTGCATCAGCAATCTTAAACAAAAGCCCCAATGTATTCATACGAAAAAACGATATCATCCTCTATCTTGGCAGCTCTTCTGGAACAACGGTTTCGCATGTCTCAGATATGGTTGGAAAAGATGGGTTTGTGTATGCGGTTGATCTGGCTCCTCGAATGATGCGCGAATTTATCCTAAATCTCGAAGGAAGAAAAAATGTCGCCGCGGTGCTTGAAGATGCGAACAGGGTGGACAAATTGGTCGAGAAGGTCTCGGGCGTTGATTTGGTGTATCAGGACATCGCGCAGCGAAACCAGGTTGAGATTTTTCTGAAGAATCTCGATCTTTTTGTGAAGAATCAGGGATATGGCATTTTGTGCGTGAAGGCGCGAAGCATCGATGTCGCAAAAAAGCCGCAGCAGATATTTAGGGAAGTGAGGACTTATCTTGAGCAAAAGGCCATCGTTGTCGATTCAAGGACCCTTGAGCCCTATCAGAAAGACCACATGATATTCATGATCAAGAAGAAGTAGATCTTGGGCACCGTTCAGATTTTCTTTTCCGGATCGAGTCCTAGCTCATCGAGCGCAGCTACAAGATGCTTAGCTATTCCTGATATCTGATAATTGCGTTCAGTCCTCCACTGTTGGGCATGCAATGCTTGGTACGATCTCGTATAGTGCATAAGGATCGGCTGGCTTTCATACATTTTCATGAATATCGTGGGGCTTTTCTCTTCTGCATGCCCAAATTGTGTTGTATAGTCTTCCTCGATAACCCGCCTGAACCCTTTCGAGAGCAGGTGATTTACTGGATCTGTGATGAACTGCTCATTATTTGAGGATGTCGCCTTTATTACTAGATAATCATCGATGCTAGGTTTCATTGCTTTAGGAAATGGACCATACAATAAAAAAGTTTGTGCTAGGACTTTGAGGTAGATAGCGAGATTTTGAACGGTGCCTCCTGAAACCAATAACTATTAAAACCACTCCTTCCAAGAATACTTTAATTCTTCAATGAACCAACAATGAAAAAAGCAGAGATCCCCGCAATGCTGTTCGCGTTCGTAGTAGGCATCGTTGTGGTTGGCGTCATTTTTCTCATGGGATACAATTTCCTTGCGAAGACTCAAAACAGCTTGGATATGTCGCAGGTCGCATTTCTCAAGAACACGATAGCCCAGGATATCATTGCCATGCAGCAGGATTTTGGCTCGACAAAAAAAAAGAAATACTCTGTTGAACAGGACCTCTACCTTTGCTTTGTGGACCTATCCAAAAAAGATTCCATTTTAGCAACCCAGCTGATCGGCCTCTATCCGCTCATGAAAGACGCGATAAAAAGTGAGACCAATGATAACACGTTCATATTTACGGAAGGCGATATACACAGCTTCAACCTCAAGGCGATCACTGTGGATCAATACCCTCACTTTGTCTGCTTCTATCCGACCAACAATGAGTTTTCGATGACCCTCGAATCGAAGGGCACTACAATCAACATCAAAAAGAATATGATTGCCAATGTAAGCCTCTCAAACAGGCGAGCTACTATCCTAAAATCGCCAGATAACATGATCACCATAGAAATTCCTGAGGATGCAAACCCAACGCACTCTTATCTTGCAATTGAACTTATCGAGCATGAGGGCCTTGTAAGCGGCGAGAAGAGCGATGTGTATAAAGTAACCCCTTCTGGCATCATGTTCCAAAACCCAGTCACGATACATATGCATTTTGTCAAAAAAAACGGCGAATGCCCAACAAGCCTAACCTACTATCAGGAATCAAATGATGAAGAACATTTGACTACTCAGTCATTCAAGATAGACTGCGAGAGCAGTACTGCGTTCTTTAAGATCAACAGGTTCATTTAGAAAACAAAATCCAGTGTGCAGAAGACTTAAACCTCATGGATGGCAGGTTTGTGTAGAAATAATTAGAACGTAAGTCATATATGCCCTTAAAGCGTAATTGAACAACTCAAAAATGGAGGATAAACACGTGAAAAAAATTGGATATTGCTATTCATTTCTTTTTTTCTTACCATAATCTCCTCTATGTTTACCATTGCTGAGGTCCAATTGGGCGATGACGAAGAAAATCAAACAGACGAACCAGAGGGGCCTACTCAAGATCAGAATATTTTAGATCAATCCTGCTCGTTCTGGAACCATTGCCCCGAAGGGTATGAATGCTTCAAATTCGAAGATTTGGGAAAAAAGTGCGCAAAGCCAGATTTCTGCTCGTATTATGGATGCAGTGAAGATCTGATATGCCATGTAGATGGATTGATTTTTGGAACTCCAAAGGTGGTTTGTTCGACTTGCGCCGATCTTTCCAAGTCAGAATGCGAAAATAGTGATAAGTGCGAGTGGAAAAGTAATGGATGGATTCTTGGTGAGTGCGTGCAAAAGCCGATGCCGATTGAAAAGCAGATAACTGCTGAAAATCCGATAACGATACCTTCTGCATGTTTCAGTGGAGATTACTACTGCCCTTGGGAATGCAATGACTGCAATCTTGACAATGACTGCGGAAAACCAGCCATCCATGATTTTGTCGAGATGAGAACTCCAAATCAGTACCTGCAATCACCAATAGTACACTGGGACGATACTGCATGGAAAGATTACCAGCCTCTCCTAGACAAAGTGGGCGAATTGACTAATGGGGTGGGTGGCGATTATGAGAAAGCGAAAATAATTGCAAATTGGGTGAAAAATTCCAGGCCTTATGGTTTTCCCTCACCTGCAAACGAAGGAAAAACGGTGATCGAGATATTTGAATCCGATAGCGGCGTTTGCATGGACGCAGCAATCCTGACAGCGGCAATGCTAAGGGTTGCAGGCATTCCTGCAAGAGCAATACTGCCAGGATTCCATGAGTATGTTGAGGCGTATATCGATGGCAGATGGATAGGATTCGATTCCACGTTTGGTCAAGGTGATGCCTTGATAGTGGATCCAGTAAGCGCGCTTGTGTACGATAATGAATTCTACAAGATGGACCCCTACTTCACATCGACTTTCAGTGATGGAACTCCAAGAAATCTAACGAATGTATCATACTACAAAGTCAATCAGATCCCAAAGACCATATCCAAGCAAGCCTATGCACAAGTTGAGATCGATTGGGCAGCCGATAGTCAAGGAGAAGTCAAAGAGAAATTCTGCGAATTATCCAGCTCCAAGACTTCGAAGATGCAAAGATTTGAGAGTTCTCCCTTTTGGCTAAACATCAGCATGCATGATAATTCGTACTTTTTAGACTGCAAAGTGACATATGTCTTTGAACCGAACGTGCAATATGAAGACGCCTTAGTCATCTTTTTCAATGGCAAGGGGATTACAACAAAATCTATTGCGGCCAGCAACCACATCCAAATTGATGTCAAAACAATCAAAGTAGAGAACATCCCCGCAGGATGGGGATCAGTATATGTCCCAACCAGCTCTTTATTTATCTTCAAGGATCTGGATGGAGGATACCGTTTGGAATACGATAAGAATAACTATTCGGGTGTTGTTAACAATCCGGGCTGGATGATGAAATCAGACAACCTGGACTGCGATTTCCATCAATGCTTTTATACTGAGTCGAATGGATATTCCCAGCACGTGTCGCCTCCGGGCATCCTAGGATATGGCACCTGGGATTTTTATAATGGCTCAGGCATGCCGTCGAATCACCACAATGGGTTCTTTAAAATAGCCTTACCCGAAGGCAAGTATAAAATAATATATATCATGGACACGTATGTAGGATATGCATACTTTGAGGTTTTCCCCAATCAAAATCTTGTCTTGCGTCCGGGGCAGTTGATCAAGGACGCAAACGCAACACAAAACCAGTTCAGCGCAACCATAGCGGCTTTGGAGAGATCCATCGAAGGGCTCCATCCAGAGGAATCGGGGGAACCCCCTGTCTGCGGCAATGGGATTTGTGAAAAATCATATTGCGTTGATGACAAATGTTACCCTGCAGAAAATTCAGGAACTTGTCCAAATGACTGCGGAAAATGTCCAATGGTTGCTTGCCCGCCCCCTATGCAAGGTTGCTCTTATGAGGGGTCATCAGAACAAGATGAGAATGGATGTATCATTGGCTGTGGAAAACTTGTGTGTGGATCCACTTGCGGCAATGGGATTTGCGAGAATGGGGAAGATGCGATAACCTGTCCTTCCGATTGTTGGGCATCGACTCCATCATATCGATACACATCATGGATATGCCATGACGGTTCACAAACAAGGCAGGGATCTCCCTCTTCATGCAAACCCACTCAGACATGGCGCGCTTATGCAGACTCTTTTTGCAGCGGCAAATGTAGCAATGCCACAGGAAAATGCGGAGTGACTGACTTTGCGCTTGAGCAACTGTGCAATGAGGGAATATCCTGTCTTTATGTTTGCTCTGAACTCTATGAATTAAAAGATAATTCCTGCAAATTAAATGGCTGCGGGTCTGGCTGCGGCCCTGACTACCTCACCACATTTCGAACTAAGCAGGAATGTGAAAATGCGCTAAGAGTCAATGCCTGTATCGATTCCGATGGCGGAGCAAATTATTACACGAAAGGAACAGCATACTACAATTGGCAACAGCAATCGCAAGGAATGCAGGACAGATGCCTCATTGTCCCAGGATACCCAAAAAATGCAAGCGAAGAAAAGTCATGTGAGGGGCCAGATT
This sequence comes from uncultured Methanosarcinales archaeon, assembly GCA_964521145.1. Classification (GTDB taxonomy): domain Archaea; phylum Nanobdellota; class Nanobdellia; order Woesearchaeales; family GW2011-AR4; genus BS150m-G66. Next base: position 9,651 of record CAZFPU010000044.1, read on the forward strand.
GTTTCCTTAATGAAGTGATCTGCCAGGAAGGCAACCCTATCGCCCATAATTATGCCTGTCCGAATGGATGCAGAGAAGGGGCGTGCATTTGAAAATAGCTGGTTTGTGGAAGCAAAAAATGATGAATGCCATGAAACCCAAAAAGAACAATTTGCAGTGATCTTTCAAGATTGATTGCTCAAGCAATACTGCGTTCTTTGAGATCAACAGGTTCATCTGATTTTTCCCTAAATGCTGCAAAGCTATTGGGCTGGTTTTTGTTTCTGGAAAGCACAGCGAAATATATGTCGCGCTTTCCTATGAACCCCCTCACAGAAAGCATTTTATAGTGGTTTTTTCAATTTCAGGCAATGCATCATGAAAGCAGGCATACTGGGCAAATCACTCTTTTTCTTTTGGTTGTCATTGTCTTAATTGGCACCATAATAATAATTGGCAATCTTGAGAATCAAAATAACGATTTAGGGCTCGAAGCACCAACAGAAATATCGCTTGATAGCGCTCCGCTAAAAACATGGCTTGATGCATGCATTGCAAAAGCGGCCGCTGAATCGGCCTACAAATTCGGCATGCAGCAGGGATTTTTTGCAGCAGGCAAAAATGTGCTAAGCACTTCAGAAGCCAATATCTCCTATTATGTATCTCGAGAAAGGAATACTATGCCTTCGAACGATTTTTTTGAGAATGAACTATCCAGAATAATGGACGTCACATTACTGCAGCGATGCAGCAACCAGTCTTTTTTTGAAGAGCAAGGATACCATATCTACAATAAAAATCCTAAAACAGAAGCAGCCATCCTTGAAGATCATGTTCTATTCGAAATTGAGTATCCAATTACCATTGCGACCAAGTCCACAAATACGGTAAGCAGATTTTCTTACGACCTTCCCTATAGGGTTGGTCATGTTATTAACGTCTCACGGGTTTTGGTGCAATCGGTTCTTGATGACCCCTTAACGATCGATGCCACGTTGGCAGCTGAGCAGGACTTGGCAATTATCATATCGCGCTATGATACTTGCAATCACATTTATTTGATTATAGATAATGAATCAAGAGTTCCAATCACAGATGCACCCTATGCGCATACCTTTGCAATAGGATACTCTGATTCCTACTGTAATTTTGAACATAAAGATCCATGACAAGAAAGAACCATCAAAAGAAGCAACGGATGTTGGTGAGCAGGATGCTATTTGCACTTGTTCTATTGTGCGTAGTCGGTCTTATTTATTTGAGCGATGTGAAAGCTCCATCTGCAGAGCAGGAACAAGATCCATTCCCCAAGGACAAGGATATCGAAGCGCAAAAAAAGTGGGTTGAGCAAAAGCTTAAGGAGAAGCCTGCTGACATCAATGCTGCCAATCCCGACCAAAAAAAAGCATTTGATGCGCTCTCCGAGCAAAAAGACTGGAAGCCTGATCTTACCAAACCAGAAACAAGAACTAAGCTTGCTGAGCTTATTTCAAAAGCAGAGCAAAAACATAGCGCACATGCCCAAGCATTGATACAGCAAGAGCTTGCGCAATCAAGGGAATCTTCAACAATAAAGGTTTCTTTGGAAAAAGGGATTGGCAAATTCTCTTTTGCAACAGAGAATGGCAAGGTCCTCATCATCGATTCAGAGTCCACAAAACATGATCTAAGCGAAATCGCAAAGCTTTCGTTGCAGGGCATTACTATCAACGCAAACGGAATACTGAAGTATCACCATGATAAAGCGGATATTGTTGCCAGGGCTGCTATCAAAGAAGTCAAGCAGGACGGAACCATTGTTACCCAAAAAGGGCTTACATTCAAACCTCTGGATTCTCAAGGCCAGATAATAGAATTGACTGATTCTAAAGTAAGTTGCCAAGATTCACCTGACTCATGCAAAATGATTGCCGCAGGCCAAATGGTAACTGCAGGCAAAAATGGAAATCTCGAAAAGACCGGGCCTAATTCGTATTCCTGGAATAACGCGATGATTGAAAATCAAAAATTTTCAGTTCCAGGGATTGTAGTGAGTGGAATCACCGAATACCGGACAGCAGGGGCTGGTTCATTTTCTCTTGATCAATATGGAAATCCTGATTTTTCCCAACCTATCATATTACAAAAGCATTCAGGTGAGAAATTGGATCAGGCAGTTGGAAGCCTAAACAGCTATTTTTCTTATCTTGATGATAAGGGCAGCTATAAAATGATTTCAACTGGAAATGGCAAGGAGGTAGCAGCCTGCTTCCAGTGCCAACCCGGGACCATTAATCCAGCTAATTTTGATGGAAGCGTAATTTCTACGTGTGCGGATAAATCATGCACTCAGATCACAACTGCGATACATGGCAAGGTTACATTTGCAGCTGGTCCAAGCGAAACGCATGTTGATTTCTATCATATGGGAATGCACAAAGACCTTGTGGCAACATATGAATCAAAGGGTTCTACTGCATTGGTCAAGCTATCTTGTGAAAATTGCGTCTCTGACCAATTGCTTGCTGTGCAGGGGTTCAATGGAAAGATGGCTATGATTTCTGCGGAATTAAAAGATGGTAAATCTGTCATTCACTTCAAACCATTTCATGTGGATAGCAATACGTTGATGCAGCAATGGATTGCATTGGATGCTCATCCTCAGGGCAAAACCTTTGCCGATATACCGCTCAATATACGATTGCATCGACAGGAATACCTTGCACAGCTTACTGGGATCATGCCAAGCATTCAGGAACCCTCGAGAAATTTCTTTGTTGCGAACGCAGATGACCTCTACATTGTTCCCAAGAATGGAGCAATTGTGGTGGATCAGATGAGCGTTATTAAATCGGGTGTTTATCATAGCTATGTATTAGGCGAATCAATTCGACAACTATTCACTGACCTTGACGTATCTCAATTATCTGAACAGGATAGGCAGGCAAGGCTTGCCCAGGGTTTAATGGCTGCAACTGAGCAGGCAAACGCCAAAATGCAGATTCACTTAACCAATCTTCTTATTGCGGCCGAGAAGGAAAAATTCCCAAGCTTGAGCCAAGATGCTGCAGCTCTCATTGCAAGGCTCGATTACCACCGTCTACAGCTCACTGGTGCTGAGGCGCTTGCCCAAGCTACAAAAAATGGCCTCACGATTCAAGAGGCTGCTCTACAGAATGAGGATATAACAAAGATGCTGCGAGCAAACCCTCAACTCACTTTTAGTATGAACAGGGCAGCGTTGGAAGGTGCAGTTGGGAAAGAAAGTGTGTCTTTGTTGAATTTAGAAGGACGCTTCGAAACTGTCCCGTTGACCGAAAACTCTTTGGAAGCCATGAAGCGTATAGAAGTGGCGAGAGCCATCACTGCTATGCATACAAATCCTTTGTTATTTGATACCAAAGCCCAAGCAGAAATTCTATCTATATCTATTCGCGACCAACTTCCCGAGC
>CAZFPU010000045.1:0-12774 GCA_964521145.1 uncultured Methanosarcinales archaeon
GAGCAGTCTATTCAAGGCGCAATTGCCTATGATAACAGTACCTGCCGGATGTGGCGGTGGCGGTGCTGCCATTTGGGATGCATTGCAATATCAAAAGACAAGTGATGCAAAAAATATTCTTGTCATTGGCTTTGAGAAATTGGTTGCGGGAACTTCTGAAATGGCAACCGATGAGATGCTCATGGGTGGCGAGAGAATTTATGAGCAGGCTGAAGGTGTCATCTTTCCTGCGCAGAATGCCCTTGTTGCACAGCAATATATGCAAAAATATGGCGCTACCACGCAGGATCTGAATCTGGTTGCCCTAAAAAACCATGAGAATGCATTCAATAATCCAAAAGCGAGGTTCTATGGAAAACTAGTGACCCTAGATATGATCCAAAATAGCCCCATTGTCGCATCTCCTTTGCGTTTGTTTGATTGCAGCATTCCCTGTAATGGCGCCGCGAGCATGATAATTAGCAAAGATAAAACTGATATCGAGATCGTTGGCAGCGGACTTAGCACAAGCAAGCTTTCAAGCTTCGAGCGCGATGATATGACAACCTGGAATTCGACGATAAACGCGGCTCGGATCGCCTACGATGAAGCAAATGTCTCTTCTCATGATATCGATATTGTAGAGATCCATGATGCATTCACTCCAGTTGAATTGATCTCATATGAGGATCTTGGATTTATCTCAAAGGGAAGAGGCGCTGAATTGATTCGCAATGGTACCACTAAGATAAACGGAAAGCTGCCTGTCAATACTTCGGGCGGCTTGAAAGCAAAAGGACATCCTATCAGCGCTACTGGGATCTCGCAATTCTATGAACTGGTGAAGCAGATGAGAAGGCAAGCCGATAAGCGCCAAGTTGATAATGTAACATATGCCATGGCGCACAATACCGGGGGGGCGGGGAGCATCACTTCAGTGCATATTTTGAAGAAAGCGATTTGAATAGATAATCAATAGATGAGATTAGTTTTTCTTATTGTTTGAGCTTTTTCGCTTTGTTGTTATATTCCTTAATGGGGTTTTTTGATGTTTATGCGAATGAACTCTAATGAATAAGACCAATGAAGGATAGCTAATGAGGATGCTGTCAATGGAAACATTTTACAGATAATACTAATGCAATCTAGTGATGCCTAACAATGAAAAAATAAAACGCAAAATAAAAGATCGTTACCTGGCGCAAAGGGCGATGGTTTAACACCAATAAGAAAAATTAAAATCAAACGTTCAAATCTTTAGATTCAATATATGGACGGCTCGATTATGGACAGCCTCTGCGGCCTCTCCAATGGATTCGCTCATGGTCGGATGAGGATGAATAAGTTCGGCTAATTCTTCTACACTAACGCCTCTCTTTATTGCAAGCGCGGCCTCGCTTATCATGGTTGATGCATCTGGCCCTACTATAACGACCCCGAGAATCTTGTGTTTTTTCTCATCTGAGATCACCTTTACAAATCCCTGCGTCTCATTCTTTATCATTGCCTTGCTAAGCACCATGAATGGAAATTTTCCTTTGGTTGTCGCAATGCCTTGCTCTTGTGCTTGTGTCTCTGTCATCCCCACGCTTGCGATCTCAGGATCGGTGAAAATCACTGATGGAACTAAACCATCATCAAGTTTTGTCCTCTGCTTTGCTATGATTTCTGCAACAGCTTTTCCTTGATAGGATGCCTTGTGCGCAAGCATAGGACCTCTTGAGACATCTCCAATAGCGTAGATGTGATGATCTTTTGTCTGCAGATGGTCATTGACTTCTATGGATCCCTTGTTGTCAACGCTGACCTTCGTGTTTTCAAGTCCTATGTTTTTTGTATTGGGAGATCTTCCTACGGCGACCAGAATGCAGTCTGCTTCAATTTCCTTTTTGCCTTCTTTGGTATCGATACTGAGCACATTATTGGAAAATGAGCTTGCTTTGGACTCAAGAAGAATCTGTACCCCCAATTTGGAAAGGTTTTTTTGCACCACATCAACAGCGTCCTTGTCGTTTCCTGGCAGGAGCTGATTAGTCATCTCAACGACCGTTACTTTGGATCCTAGTTTTGCATACACGGTGCCGAGCTCAAGTCCGATGTAGCCACCACCGATAACAACCATATTTTTTGGGATTTCTTCTAAAAATAATGCACCCGTTGAACTCACTATTGTTTTTTCATCGAAAGGAAAAAGAGGGATTTCAATTGGCATTGATCCTGTCGCTATAATCGCGTTTTCAAAATTGATTTCATTTTTTCCTTCCTTAGTTTCAACTGAGATAGAATGGGATGAAACAAATGATGCCCTGCCTTTGATCAGAGTAATTTTATTTCCATTGCATAAAGTCTCAACGCCTTTTTCTAGTTTTGATAAAATGCTGTTTTTCCATGACTGCATTTTTTGAAAGTCGATTAAGACTTCAGATGTCGTGATCCCCATACTACTGGATTTTTTTATCTTGTCTAGGAAATCGGCTGCATAGATCATTGCTTTTGAGGGAATGCAGCCATAATTAAGGCAGATCCCTCCTGCTTTGTTCTCTTCAATTAAGATAACCTTCTTGCCAAGTTGTGCTGCTCTGATCGCGGCAACATAGCCTCCCGGGCCAGCTCCTATGATTACAAGGTCTGTTTTTTCCATAGGAAAAATGAGTTTTGCTGCATTAATAAAAGTAACGCTAAAGTTTGATGAGGAAGTGTGAAAGAGAAAATCAGCTTAAGAAGAAAATAAAAAGCTAGGATATTTAGGCCGCACCAATGCGTGCGGCTTCTTATTAGTTGATATCCTAGTGCAAGAGTGCAGTTGTGGGTTGGCGCAGGCGAGGCAGGGGTTGCCCCATCCGAGGTGCCAGAGTATAGGACATTTTCGAAGTCCTAAAAAATCCCGTTGGATTTTTGGGACACCAAAACGCTTTGCGTTTTTAGTGAAAATGGCCGTCTGCTGCCCTTAACCTCATTTAGTTTTTTCTGTTTAAAGTTTTCAAAAAATTTCCTTAATCTCCTTTTTTTCAGACAATAGAGACCAATAGCCCAATTCAGAATAGAAAACCTTTTTAATTGGGATTTTATCATTCATTTGAGGGTGAAGATGGATATCATGCAAGAACAGCGACCAAAGCCTTGGATTCCTAACAGTCCTGTCTCGTTAGGTGCAAGCGCGTATCATGAAGCGGTTGTCGATGCGGAGTATTATGTCGAAGTTCTCAAGGATTACGTTCGGATAGCCAAGGAAAATATCAAGGAAAATGAGATCGTTGTTGAGTTTGGTGCGGGAACCGGCGTATCGGCGCTTCATCTTCTTCGAAATATAAAAGTGAACTTCCAACTATGGCTTGTCGATAATTCTGCGGCATGGCTTGGCAAGGCTTATTCTGTGTTCAAAAATAATCCCCAGGTGCAATGCTATCTTTTGGAGAGAATACAGGATAGGTACGCATCGCTCTCTGAAACAATTGGCAAAGGAGTCGCTGACAAAGTATTTTCTGCGAATACAGTCCATCTGATCCCTGATATCGATGCGGTGTTTCATGGGATCCAAGAATCTCTTAAACCAGGGGGTATTTTTGCCTTTGAATCGGGAAATATCGATCGCAAGGATAGAAAAGAAGGTGTTTTGCTTGTTGATGATACAGTTGCGCGAGTGCATGATATTGCACTTGATATTGTCCAAAAAGATGATAAGTTCGCGAAATATCGCGCTGATCTGCCAAAGAGGATAGAGCAGGAAGAGCAGCAAAGAAAATTCGTATTCCCAAAGCCTAGAGATGTTGAGTTCTACCTGCAAAAACTAAGGAATGCTGGCCTAGAATATATCTCATCGCAGTACAAGCAGATCAAGTTCAAGTACGATGACTGGCTGCATTTTCTAAGGGTAAAAAGGCTTCAGGCTGGAATTTTGCCAGAGATCGGAGGCAAAGATCCAACTCCGCAGGAAGAGGCCGATAGAGATGAGCTTATTACCAAAGCAGCGCAGACCTTATTTAAAGAATTAGAAGAGACCAATCCAATGGCTGATCATATTGGCTTTACCGCTGAAGTGGTGTATGTCATTGCAACAAAAAAAAAACTTCCGGTGGGGCTATGAGCAAGGTTGCGTTGGTCACCGGTTCGTCGAGGGGTATTGGAAAGGCCTGTGCGATCGAACTTGCAAAGTCTGGTTTTGATGTTGTCGTGAATTATCATAGCAATGAATCTGAAGCAAAAAAAGTAGTTGCAGAAATTGAGAAGATCGGCCAAAAGGCAATTGCGATCAAAGTCAATATCGGCGATTATGAGGCAGTAAAGAAGATGGTCAAGGAAGCTGCCGATACCTTTGGCAAGATCGATGTTCTGGTCAATAACGCAGGCATTGTTCGCGATAGAACTCTCAAAAAGATGTCATTGGAAGAGTGGAATGATGTTATTCAGACGAATTTAACTGGTCCGTTCTATGTGACTAAAGAGGTCTTGCAGCACATGGGCGAAGGCGGCAGGATAATTAACATTTCTTCAATAATTGGTCAGTACGGCAATTTCGGACAGACTAATTATGCAGCTGCAAAAGCCGGATTAATTGGACTCACTAAGTCATTGGCTAAAGAGCTTGGTCCAAAGAAAATCACGGTGAATGCGATCGCTCCAGGATTTGTAAAGACCGATATTGTAAAAGACATCGGCTTTTTCAAGGAGAAATTGCTCAATTACATGACCCCTTTGAAGGAAACCGCTGAGCCTGAGGATATTGCCTATGCCGTTGTGTTCTTGGCCTCTGAGAAATCAAGGTATATTACGGGGGCTGTTTTGAATGTGGATGGTGGGTTGGCGTTTTGACAAATGAAAAGAAGATTACGAAAGAGAATCCATTTAGCATTTGTTGAATTCTTATCATCCAAAAGAAATGTTCGACTATTATTTTTAGGCTATTTGCTGGCAGTAATGCTGATTCTAAACAAAAGAATTTTCATTATTCCCCCAGATAAGTATATTTCTGCGATCCTTCTTGGTTTGATGTGCTTTTTTTGTAGCATTTGGGGAATTAGGGATCAACGGTTATCAGCCAGAGCAAGATTACCGAAAAAAGAATCAGTTGTTTTGGGATACGTTTTTCTTTTTTTTGTTGGTATATCTCTGTTGGGACTTTACCTAATCGTGTATGTAGAACATAGCTGGCTTCAAATCCATTAATGGCAGATTTCCAAGGCATATATTTATAAATCCAAAAACATACCAGATACTGTCTTGGGACCAGCATCATGGAACCCTAAGAATAAAGTAAATACGAGGAAATAAGGATGATGAATAAAAGACCATTTAGGAAAAATCCGCCTGTTAATGTGGGCGATGAATTGGATGTCACCATCGAGAGCGTTGGTGAAAAAGGAGACGGCGTAGCAAAGAAGGAAGGGTTTGTTCTGTTTGTACCAGGCGCCAAGCAAGGACAGAACGTGAAGATCAAGGTCAACAGAGTCTTGAAGAGCGTTGGCTTTGCTGAGATCATAGGAGAAGGCTCAGGCCAGCCAGCAGCTCCCAAAAAGAGCGAAGAAGAATCTTCTGGCGAAGAGCGGTATTCCGGTGAGCAGTCTTCTGAGACATATGAAGAAGACAATAACGACAGCGAAGACTTCGGCGAAGACGAGAACCAATAAGTTCTCTCTTTTCTTTTCCTTTTTATTATGAGACTATTCATCGCGCTAGCTATTTCTGAGGAGATTAAGGATTATTTTACCAAGATCGAAGAAGATATACGGATAATAACAAAGGATGTTTGTTTGGTGGAACCAAAAAACGTCCATCTAACGCTTAAATTCTTAGGAGAAGTGCCAGAACATGACCAAAAACCCATTATTGAGAAATTAAAAGGAATAAACCATCAAAAAATCAATTTAGAGACCGATGGTATTGGGTTTTTTCCCAATAACAAGAATCCGAAAGTGCTCTGGGTTGGTCTAAAAAACCAGAAATCGATCATTGAATTGCATAAAAAAATAGATTTGGCGCTTGGAACTGATTTTCCTAATGAATTTGATTTCAGCACGCATATTACTCTAGGGAGGATTCCTAATCAATTGACTAAAACAGAGATTGAGAAGATACAACAATTGAAAATTGAGGGGAAAACCTGCCAAATAACTGAATTTCATTTGATGAAGAGTGATCTAACTCCCCGAAGGTCAATTTATTCTATAGTGGGTTCCTTCTCGTTAAATGACTAGGAAAATTTTCTCCATAAATTTTTATAGTAGTATCCTGATTTTATGCCATGATTGGATTTTCTTTGCTCAATAGAGATGGGTTCAATTCTCTTTCCGATTCTCTTAGGGATAAATTGTTGCCAGGGATGGTTACGCAAACTGGCTATAAGGTATTGGAATATTATTATAATCAAATGGCTTCTATCTTAACCCGCTTGAATGCGACTGGATCTAACGCAGTTCCCTTCGCGCACCCCGGATTTCCTCCGAGCGTACTCTTAGACCCCGATAGGTATGAAATCAATTCTATCGCCAGGAATCGGCATATGCAAAGAAGCGATAACCACAAGCTTAAAATTCAGCTGCTAAGCAGAACACCTTGGAGAGTTAGAAGATTGCTTAGGTTTACTGGCTTAATGAAATAGTGCTTTTGCAACTACTGAACAAACACAAACCTTTTTAAACCAAATATCCATCCCAAGCCTATTACCGACGTTTTCCAGAATTGGAAGACAACACTGCATGAGGTAATAAAAATTGCAGTTTTCAGATTTTCTTGGAAACTTGCACAATAACAAGGTGAACAAATGCCAGACGAAAAACTATTGGTTGCAACCGATGAATACCTAAAGTCAGGAATTCACATAGGGACCAAATTCAAGACAAAATACATGGAGAATTTCATCTACAAGACAAGGCCTGATGGCCTATCGGTTCTAAACCTCCAAAAGATCGATGAACGGCTGCAAATTGCCTCAAAGTTCATTGCGCAATTCGACCCAAAAGACATCATGATCGTGGGAAGAAGAGAAAGCGCGTGGAAGCCAGTATCTGCTTTCGGAAGAGTAACCGGTGCTAAGGTCTATTCGGGAAGATATCCCCCAGGCATCTTGACGAACCCGGCGCTTGAGAATTTCCTTGAAGTGAAGCTTCTTTTAGCTGTTGATGTATGGCCTGATAGGAATGCGGTCATGGACGCCGTAAAAGCAGGAGTTCCGGTCATTGCGCTGTGCGATACCAACAACCAAGCAAACAATATTGACCTCGTGATTCCTTGCAACAACAAAGGAAAGAAAAGCCTTGGCTTGCTATTTTGGATCCTAGCCAGAGAATATCTCAAAGCGAAGGGAACCATCAAGAGCGATGAGGAATACAAGGAAAAGCTTGAGGATTTCACCGAGGAATAGACAGTTTCTTTTTTTTTAATTTACTTTTTTCTGAAATGTAAACCTTAGGATGAGTTTAATGATGGTAATTCAACGGAACTATCTGACTGATTTCCCTGCCCAGGTTAAGCCATGATTTCCATTCTTTTTTTGCTAAGAGGCGCTGGATCCTTATTTCTTGCCTCTTTTCCTTAAACTGCGCATTTTTTTCTTTCTTTAGCTGCCGGTATTCCAAGATAGCAAGACGCATATCGGCAAGTCTTTTGATGAGCTTTTCTGAGAGCTCATGGACTTTTTGCTCAAGCATTTCTCTCTTTTCTGAGGTGCTTTTTCTAAGAGCCTCTACGAAAATGTGCGTGTCCTCCTGAATAATCCGTTTCTTGGAGGTGAGTGTATCGATTCGTACAAGACTGTTCGCAAGACCAATTTTTGATAAAGACCAGATAAGCCATTTTGTTGGATCGTAGTGATACCACCGTATCCCATTTCTATAGTCAGAAGCAAACACATGATGATAGTTATGATACCCTTCGCCAAAAGTAAGCAGCGCCAAAAAGAAGTTGTCAACCGCTGAAAGTTCTCTTGAATAGGTTTTTTCTCCCCAATAATGGGCTGCTGAGTTGATGAACCAGGTCCCATGGTGGACAATAAACATCCGCAATCCTATCACCATGACTAAAGCACCAAAAAAATCGCCACATAGCCAACCAAAGAGTAGAAGGACGAGCGTATTGGTGACAATATGCAAGAGAAGAACATGCCGATGCTGAAATCTAAGCAACTTACTATCAATAAGATCAGGGACAACCGTAGGGTCGTATTTTTTTCTTTTCTGGAAAAACCAGAGCATGTGTGCATAAAAAAAACCCCTATTAATATTGTAAGGATCATTTTCTTTGTCAACAAATCTATGGTGTAGTCTGTGTTCTGACGCCCAATCAAGGACACTTCCCATCGATGCCATGGTGGAAAAAAATAAGAGGATGGATTCTACTGTTTTGTTGACAGAGTACGCTTTATGGGAATAAAAGCGGTGGTATCCTGCCGTAATGCTGATTCCTGTCAATAAAACAAGGACGAGCGTTGCTAATACTATCCCTCTCCCTGGAGTAAAGTAGTAGAAATAAAAAGGCAGAAACGCAAGGAGCGCAAACTGATAGCCGCATACAAACAGGGTGTTTACCCAGTCAATGTTCCGCAAATTTATTTGGTAGCCGATATGTCTAATCTCTAATGTGGGTATTTAAACTTTCCTAAACTGTGGGTCTATCTACTCTTTGGGAGTTTCCATCCACAATAAACAGAAATCATCCGATCGATGTCAAGAAACTAGCTATCTTATCAAATATCTTCTGTTTTTCAATATCAACACTCAGGACGTGGCCTGATTTCTCCAAGACTACGAACTCTTTTCGTTTCGAAGCGATCTTATCATAGATAAATTGGCTGCTTTTGAATTGCATGGTATGATCATTGATCGAATGGAACATAAGTGCAGGACAATTAATTGTTGGTAGTTCTTTTTTTACGTGCCTTATGAGCTGTAAAGACGATGCGATTGCTGCAAGAGAGGCCTCTTTATGGGCTACCCGCTCTTCAATAGCCTTATCATCAACAATGTCAAAATATGCATGTTTTCTGTGTGGATAGTATTTCGTGTAGTCTTTTGTTTTCTTTGGCATGAAATATTGTAACAAGGGGCTTAGAAATGCAAATGGATTGTGGTAGAAAATAGCGGGCGCAAGAAGCGTCAGGGATTTTATTGACGTGTGTTCCTTTGCAAGGTGCAATGCGAGCGTTGCACCCATTGACTGACCGATCACATGGATAGAATCGGTTGTCTTTAGCAGGTCATTGTATGCAGAATCTATTGATGCATACCAATCTTTCCATGTTGTCCTATCTAATGCATCAAATGTGCTATTATGCCCTGCAAGAAGCGGTGCGCTTACCGTGTAATCATGCCTAGATAGGAAGGTAGCCAATTCGTCTATTTCCTGTGTCGTAGCGGTAAGCCCATGGATGAGTAGGATGCCTTTGTTTCCTTTCTGTAAAAAAAACCGGTTTCCTTTCATCAGACCCTAGCTAATAGCTCGTCGATTGCCTTCTTAAGATCCATGCCATCATAGAGTACGCTGTAGGCGCAAGCGACCAGAGGCGTCTCCAGATTTTTTTTCTTGCACAGATCATAGATTGTCTTGGTGTTATGCACGCCCTCTGCAATCATTCCATGCATCTTTTTTTTTATCTCTTCAAGAGATTTTCCCTTGGCAAGCATCTCGCCTACGAAGCGGTTCCTGCTATGAGCGCTAAAACAAGTAGCAACCAGGTCCCCAATGCCTGCAAGCCCATAGCATGTTGATTTTTTTGCCCCAAAATGGTGCGCTACCGTGCTCATCTCGTCTAGTCCAAGCGTGAGAATGCTTCCCTTGGCGTTATCCCCTAACTTGAGTCCATCACAGACCCCAAGTGCGAGAGCGACGATGTTTTTCATAGCGCCGCATATTTCTACACCGCGGACGTCACTTAAAGGATAGGGCTTGAATTTTGAGGTTGAAAAAAGAGTGCATAATTGCTGCGCATCGGAAAGATTGTGGGCTGCAATCACGGTCGCTGTGGGTAGATGCTGCACCACTTCCTCCGCATGGTTTGGGCCTGAAAGCACTGCGATACTTTTTTTATGGAGAATTTCCTGAAGGATCTGTGACATGAATTTCCCCGACTGCTGCTCGATTCCCTTCGCAACGTGCATCACAATCGCATCCTTTGGAATAAAAGAGACTGCATCAGTTGCTATTTTTCTTATATAATGGGAAGGAGTCGCAAAGATAACTGTCGATGCCTGCTTGATGTCGCTAAAATCATTGGTCGCTATGATCCTTTTTGGGAATGAAATGCCAGAAAGATACTGCTCATTGGTATGTTTTGCGTTAATTTCGAGAGCCTGTTCTTCTCTTCGGCACCAGAGTATGACATCATTGTTCTTTTCAGCAAGGAGCAGCGCTAGTGCCGAACCCCAGCTTCCCGCCCCAAGAATTGCTATTTTGGTCATTTTCTTGTATTGTATTGATATTGGTTTTTGATTCTTTATGATTTGTTTTAAATGGATTATGAATTTATTCGCAATACGGCATTTTATTTTTTAATTCTATTTGTTTCGTTGGATTGATCACAGGTGCTAAGGCAAAATGTTCCAATGGCTTAACTCCAATGAATCCCAACACCAAATGCGTAATTTTTTGTCAATCATTTTTTTTCCATTGTCAAAAACCCTGGGTGAAACACCGGTGGTATGACGGTGGTTCCACAGCGAGTGGTTCATCGAAAATTGAAATTTTCGGGGTGTTCGGAAACCGACTGCTATTGGATCATCATTTTTGGCGGTTTCCGACATTAAAAAATCAAAATACTGGGTCACGGCACTTAGTTAGTCAATGAGCGTATATTCTTGCTCTGATAGTGTTGCGATCTCTTTCATTATAACATTGGTCATCTCGCGAAGCAAATCTTTTGTTATCGGCTTTTTATAATAATCGTCAAAATAAATCGGCTTTCCGAAATGAAACTCCGCTCGTTTGAAGGCAGGGAAATGCTTGCCTTTGGGCATTATTTCAAACATACCTTTGATGCCAAGAGGCACTACGGGAACTTTGGCCTCCAAGACTATTCTTGCGATGCCTGTTTTTCCTCGCTGCATCTTTCCACCAAGGCTTCTAGTGCCCTCTGGATAAATAACGATCATCGCCCCTTGCCTAAGATGGGCAGTGGCCGTAGCTAAGGCTTCTGCTCCTTTGTCCCTATCGATTGGGATGTATGCCACATAGCGACTCCACAATCTATGCCAGGTACTTTGCGACATGCTTGCAAAATGCTCTTTTTTGGCGATGAAATGCAGTTTTTTGCTGGTATAGGGGACAATGATGCAGCCTATGGCCAGATGCTCGAAATAGCTGCTGTGGTTAGGCGCCAAAATGAAAGCGCTGTTTTTTGGCAGGTTCTCTAGCCCAGTTATCTTTCGAATCCACAGTTTTACTATCGGTGGTAAGATATAGCGAACCACTGCGGCAACCTTTTTTTGCTTATTTTCCATAGGAGTAGTCCTGCTCTGAAAGCTCTGCAATCTCTCTCATGGCCTTGGTTGTCAGGATCTTAAGCGTTCCTTTTGATAATTCTTTATTATAATGCAATGAAAGATCGATTGGCTTTCCTATTTTTAGGATGCATTTTCTCTCATTTTTTGGCAGCTTTCTTCCAGGAGGCATGAGATCGAATGTTCCTTGTATACCAATAGGGAGTATGGGAACTTTTGCTGCCAAGGCAAGGCGTATCATTCCCGTCTTCCCCTCTCGCAAGAGACCTGTTTTGCTTCTTCCCCC
Source organism: uncultured Methanosarcinales archaeon (assembly GCA_964521145.1). Taxonomy (GTDB): domain Archaea; phylum Nanobdellota; class Nanobdellia; order Woesearchaeales; family GW2011-AR4; genus BS150m-G66. The sequence continues at coordinate 11,692 of CAZFPU010000045.1, forward strand.
TTCTGGAAAGACGCCGATGATATGACCCTTATGCAAACTTGCAAGCGCCTCTTCAAAATAATTGGTGGAATCGGCATGCTCCCTATCGATAAGTATTGGCATATTATCATCCTTTCCCATTAAAAAAGTAGTGATGCGAAAATAGGGATCTTTCATGAGCTCTTTTTTTGCCAGGAATTTGACCCACCGATCCTTATTGAGAAGAAATGTTGCCTGTAAGATCCAGATGTCAAGATAGCTCGTATGATTCGATGCGACGATAAAGCCTGAACTTGGGATGTTCTCAAGACCATGAACTTCCTTTATCCATTTCCTATTGCAGTATCTCGAAAAAGTTATTCCGATCTTATGCTCTAGCATAGAGAGGAGTAACTAAATTGAGCTTAAAAAGATAATGGGAGAATTTGAAAGTAGAGGAAGTGAGGGTAATTTGATTCTTGATAATGAGCAAAATAAAAGTTAGGTATTTAGGCGCGCCTGCATTGCTGGCGCGCAACTTGAAGCCGCGCGTGGCAAGGGAAGATAGTAAACAGTAAGGTTGCATGCGCGGCGTTTGTTCATGGAATTCCACTATTGCACTAAGATATCGACAAAATAGACTCCGCGCGCATTGGCGCGGACAAAATATTTTAACTTTTGAAAATCTATAAAAGAGAATATTAGAATAAGCAAAATTAACTTTTAAAAAATAATGAAAAGAAAAAAAGAATCAAAAATTCCAAAAACAAAAAAATCAAACGTCCTTGATCCCACTTGTTTCGACAAAGAAGGACGCTTCGCCTTCAGGCAGGTTTGGAGAATCGATCAATTTCGCGACTCTGCTTCCTTTCTTGCCCTTTCGCAGGTATATCCTGAATGTGGATGCGTGGCCTACGATGTGGCCGCCAATTGCGGTTGTTGGGTCACCAAAGAACTGATCTGGCTTTGACATGACCTGATTGGTAACATAGACGCATACATTGTGTAACTGGGCAAGCTTCGAGAGATCTCGCATGTGCCTATTGATCTTTTGCTGCCTTTCTGCTAGGGTACCACGACCGATAAACTCTGCTCTGAAATGTGCAGTTAGGGAATCGACAATGA
>CAZFPU010000046.1:0-12659 GCA_964521145.1 uncultured Methanosarcinales archaeon
CAATACAATGCAGCCTGCAGAAGATGCGTTTTGCAAAAGATCGGTGATTAGGGTATGATCTTTGGTCACATCGATCATGAATTCGGGATGCTTTTGCCTAAAAAACACCGTCATATCCCCTAATGCGCCATCAGTGATCCCGGGGCAAAAGACAGGGATCTCATTTCTTGCCGCCCAGAACAGAAAGCTCTCCTCATGATTCTTCTTGGTTTTCTCATGCTCTTTTATGAATAATCCAAGCTCTTTTGCAACTTCGCTCGTGCAAGGGACCCCTTTGATCTTTTTTTGCAGCAAGGGATAGAACTCATTCACGAATTCCTCCAAGTATAGATAACGATCATAGGGAACCAAAATGTTTCCAATCCTCCCTATGCATTCATCGTGCAGGAATTTGCCGGGAATCTCAAAACTGCCCACATGAAAGGGCTTTATGCACTTGACAATGTCTTCTTCAAGAGCAGATGCCGTCGTTGTTATTCCATCGACGATCCTGTTCTTTACAAGATAGACTAGCAGTTCCCGATTGCCCGAACTTATCATGTTTCCGGTAAATGAGACCCATATCTGCAAACCTTTTTTCTTCTCTTTGAGCATCTCTTCAAAGATTTCTATAGCATTGCCAAGATGAGATCCCTGGAAACCCATGGAGATGAAGTGGCTTGTGAACTGATCAAAGTTGAATTGCTGCTCGAAATCATAGCCTTTTACGAGGGGAAATTTGTCTAAAGAGAGATAGGATTTTACCGATTTTGACTGAGGTTTTTTCTTGAAATAGATCGCCATGAGGGTTTTTGATGACTTTGCTTTTGAATTTGATTTTTTTAACAGAGGTTTTGAAGTCTATAGGCGAGTTGTTTAGCCTGCACCAAAAGGCTAGGCAACTCTCTGCGTTCGTTGCGGCGAGCGTGCGGGTTCTTATTGATGGATATCTTAGTGCAATGGGATTTGTTTAATCAAATAACCCGCTAAATCAAATCATACGAGTTACTAAAAGAATATTTATAAACATTCTTCTTTTCAAAACATTTATGCTAATAGATATCCACACCCATTTGGATCATGAATATTTTGACAAGGATAGAGATGAAGCGTTGCAGCGCGCTAAAGCGGCAAACGTCAAAGTCATTCTGAGCGCTGGAACCGATCCAAAATCGAATCGTGCTGTACTTGAACTCGCAAAAAAATATGACATCTTAAAGCCATGCCTTGGTATTTATCCTGTTGAGGAACTGCCCAAGGAAGGCAAAGAGATCAAGAAAGCTTTCTCTTTTTCAATAGAAGATGAGCTGGAATTCATCAGAAAAAATAAAAATAAGATCGCAGCGATAGCAGAGATAGGGCTTGATTATCACTGGACGACCCAGTTTGCCTTAGAGCAAAAAGACTTGTTTCAAAAAATGATCGACCTATCTGAAGATATCAACAAGCCAGTTGTAATCCACTCTAGAAAAGCCGAGGAAGACTGCATTGCAATGCTCAAAAGCTCATCAAATAAAAAGATCATAATGCACTGCTTTGGCGGCAAGAAGGCGCTTGCTAGACAAATTGTCGATAATGGATGGTTCTTGACGGCCCCAACATCGATTACACGGAGCTCCCAATTCCAAGAACAGGTGAAAATGACCCCGATCACCCAATTGTTCTGCGAAACCGATGCCCCGTATCTAAGCCCCTTCAAAGACCAAAGAAACGAGCCCGCATTTATTGTTGAAGCGTACCAAAAAGTCGCTGAAATAAAAAATATGGAATTTGAGGAAGTGGTCAATAATATCTGGATGAACTATCAAAGGATATTTGGGTAGATGTCAAGTGGATCATAGAGGGCAGAGAACGAGTATTTTGGGACCATTAAACCGATTCATTATTAAAAGTAAAGATTGATTCATTGTTAGTAGAATAATTGTTGATAAGAAAACAAGGTATGGGCAGAAAGACACAATAATGATAAACCAATAACCGAAAAACCCAATAAAACAAAAACCAATAATGATAAACCAATAAAACCATTTCAAACCAAAACCAATTAGCTAAAATCAACTATCAATTAAAAAATAAAAAAACAAACAATAATTCAAAAAACCAGTAATTTTTGAAAGGGATGGGAATTAATTGAAATGAGAATAAAAAAAAGATACTTATGGATCGGGCTCGCAGTTGTTTTTGTTGTTGGAATAGTGCTATTTAGCCCCCTAAGATGCTCAATTCCCTTACTTTCTTCTGGCTGTGAAAAAAAGATTGAAGAAGTTGAGAAAATAAATCCAGCCCAGACCTCATTTTCTATCGATGAGCGCGGGTTTGTTAAATTTCCTGCACGCAGTGAAATTCTGTTTAGCAGGCAAAATCATAGCGAGACAGACAATGTGACCATAAGCAAGATCATGTTCAAGAGCAGGGATCATACCATTTATGGATTGTTAGTTCTGCCTAAAAAAGTAAATAAAGCACTTCCGGGCATGGTACTTATCCCAGGCGCCGGGGTTTCTAAAGAAAGCGAGCTTGCGCTCGCCACCAATATTTCTTCACTGGGTGTTGCTGTACTAACCTACGATCAAAGAGGTACTGGAGAGACCAAAGGAGCTCCAGAAGATATGCAACAGCAATATGATCTGTATAGACAAGGACTAGAGCCGCAAAGCTATTTTATGATCTATGACGCCCTTCGTGCGTATGATCTCTTGGCAAGCGCTGATTTTGTTGATAAAAATCATATTGTCATGGCCGGAGAAAGCTTAGGAGGAAGAAACGCGCTGATCGCAACTGCGCTTGAAGAAAACATCAAAGGTGCGCTTATTATGAGCTCAGCGGGATTTGGCCTTCAAAGCACAGGTAATTCAGAGGCAGACAAATTCCTGCAATCAATTGATCCAGACTATTATATCGCATCCATCTATCCAAGAAAGATAGTGTTCATGCACAATGAACAGGATAAGACTGTCCCGATAGGGGCCGCAGCGATGACGTACAATCGAGCTCCCGGTGAGAAGAGATTTGTCGCTGTAAACGACACTTCATGCAATCATGGATATTGTGAAAGTATGTATTTGGGGATGTTGGCTGGGATGGAATTCTTGTATAATTGAGTGTGCGAAGTTATATCCGATTTGAAAAATTTTCTTAATAGAGATCTAATGAAAGCTAGGATATTTAGGCGCCGCCAATGCGCGGCGCATTGATTGCGGCCCGACAATGGGGCCGCCTAGATAACACGCTTTTAATAGCAATTATGCTCAAAAAAATAATCAAGAAAATTGCACTTAGATACTAGAAAAATATCCCTTACTCAATCTCAACAGTCTGTGTCGCTAACTTCAAAAACCCTGATTTTGTGTCATTAAGCTCTATCCTGACTGTCTTTGCCAAATTAAGAGACCTAAATGTTTTGGGACTAAGCTCAATGCTGCCTTCAATTGATTTTCCAGGCGCGATCCCGGCAGGATATTTGAAATTACCCCTGCTTCTGGTTTCCCATGACTCTTCTAGTTCAGAATCATAGGCATAGACGTTCACTACTGGAGTTATTGGAGTATCTTTGCTGTTCTTGATTGAGAAGCTTACGCTGGTTATATACCCCACCGAATTGCTTACCTTTTCATAATCAACAGTAGTAATTGAGAGGGCTACGTTCCCAGATCCCGGGGGGTTGGAATCTCCTTTTGGTTCTTCTTTGGGAGGTTCTGTTGCATTTTTGGTTCCCTGATTTTGATCGTTGTTCGAAGGCTCTTTGGTTATGGTCGTGTTGGTCTCATTGCCATCTACACCTGTGAGAACCGGATCTTTATCCCCATCTAAAATCGAGAGGCTTCCCGCATGTAAAAATGCCAGATCGAATAGAATGTATCCAACTAAAATAGCGATGATGAAAAGATAAGCGCTCCGTTCAAGCTTGAATTGAGATGATGGAGGTATTTTGCCTTCCGCGACCGCTGCCTTTGTTTTTTTCGCTTCAAGTTCAGCAAGTTCCAATCGGTATTTTTCCTTTAGGGCATCTTTTTGCTCTTTGAATTTCTGCTTGATCAACTCTTCATCAGAAAGATCTTCATCTGAAACCGAGGATTTTTTCTTCGTCTTCTTGTCATCCTCGACCTTTACTTCGAAGTCCTTGAACGCGTCATCGATCTCGTCTTGCGGCATGGGTTTTTGTTGTTGGAAAAAAGTATATAAAAGTATCGGAATGAGGTGCTGTCTAATCTGCGGGACTTTTGGTTATTTCTTGGGTTTCTGTCGCTTTCGGGACTTCTTATAGTAGAAATAATAGCCAATTTTAACCAAAAGAAGCGAGACCAATAGGTAAGGAATCATGGTTATGGCAATCACAATCAAAATCTGCATGAAATCATCTAGGGCGGTTGTTATACCAATATGGCTAATTATCTCCCAACCCATAGTCGTCCAATACCAATATGTGGGCATTTCCCCAGTAAAATCCATAATTGCTGTTTGCGCTAATTTTATTGGAAGAAACGCCCATAGTAAGACAGCCAAAGCAACACCTTTGAGATAAAATCTTTTAATTTTCTGCATGGGGTTTATTTTCATTGTCAATACTTAAACTTTTTCTCAAAATAGTTTCCCATTTATTTCCTTCAACCTTAAGCTCCGCCTTTCCGCAGGTGTTAATTTGTCCATCAACCTAAAAACCATAGAAAACCTATAAAAAGACCAAACCCTGCCCTTTTACTATGAAAACCCAAGAACCTAAAAAAGAAGAACTGCACAAAAAGCTTAGAATCCTTGCGGCCGGAGATATTCACGGAGATACTGGTCTTGCTGAAAAACTGGCTATTCGAGCTGAGAAGGAAAAAGTCGATCTCGTAATCCTTTGCGGTGATCTTACCATGATGGAGCAGAGCACTGACAATATCATTGGGCCTTTCGTCAAAAGAAATGAGAAAGTGCTTATAATTCCTGGAAACCATGAAACGGTTGCTACCGCTGATTTTCTGGCTCAATTATACAACGTGAAGAATCTGCACGGGTATTCTGTCACGTACAAGGATGTGGGGTTGTTTGGATGCGGCGGGGCAAACATCGGGATGTTCCAGTTAGAGGAAGAAGAGATCTATAATCTGTTAAAACAGGGATTTGATAAGATAAAAAACCTTGAAAAGAAGATATTGGTGTCTCATGTGCATCCTTCGGGAACAAAGATGGAGAAGTTCTCTAATTTTTTCGCCGGAAGCAACGGCCTTACCAAAGCAATAGAAAGATTTCGGCCCGATATCGTGTTGTGCAGCCACGTGCATGAGGCAGAGGGCATTGAAGAGATGATCGGAAACACTAAAGTGGTGAATGTGGGAAAGCAAGGGAAGATTATTGAATTATAGCCAAATAAGACCAAAAACCAATTCAAAGCCTACTCTCATCGATTATTTAATCAAAAAAACTGCCCTTAATGCAGCTCTTATTGTTTTCTTCCCATTGCACTAACCGTATTGATTGCGGAAAAGAAAGATAACAAGAAGAGCCGACGAATCAGAAAGATATGAATAGAAAATGAATTCTTGGAAGTCTTAATCGTTATACTCTTCTAATTGTGGGATCCCAAAATCAACTGCATCTTTTTTCTTCGAAACTTCCTTTGGCTCGATCTTAAGTTCGGCTTCGGTAGGCGCTTCATCTAAGACCATGCTGTTCTGTGGCTTGGCAGCCGCATTACTTGGCTCTGGATCTTGCGGGAAAAGATTGAGAAGATCAGGGATATCTTCTATTGATTCTGTGCTTTCTTCAGAAACGACTTTCGTTGTCATGGGAACTTCCTGCTTTGAAGGTTTTGCCTCTGGCAGCGGCATATTAGAGAAAATCGGTTCTTGTTTTTTTGGAGATGAAGCACAAGTAAGAGAAGCAAGCACCGTTATGATCTGTTGGATCTCCTCGTGGCTATCTTCTTTAGTATCTATGGTTATTTTCATGCGCTTCTTGGGTAATGGTTGGATATAAATGTTTCTAAAAGGAAAATAGCAGCTCTAGTCATATAGAATTTCATGCATTTGATTGCGAACTATTTGGTCAATCCCATTGGTTAGAGTACGTACCATTTCCTTGCCAAGCCACCCCCTATTATGAGTTGCCTCTATATTGGTCTCAAGAAGATAGCCTTGGTATTCCAAACTAGACAGTACTCTTTTAGCGGCTTCAAGATGGCCAGGAGGTAATTTTTCATGCCAGATCTCTGGGATCTCGACAAGGCCACCGCCCGAGTCATGCGGCGCATATTTTATGAGATAGGCAAGGTCGTCTCCTGGGCATATCCCTAGATTTTTGAAGTTTTTAAAGCCCCTATCCATTAGATATTGAGGATTGTCATTGTAGCTGTAGCCATGAAACCAAAAAGTATACGGTTCGTGGGGTCTCCTAGTTATGTCTGCATAGGTATGTTCCCAACCCCACAGTACTGACCTTATTTCTTCCTCGCTGAGCGTGTCGCTTTTTGTGTCCAGATCCTGCACAATCTCCATCAAGGTCCTTGTTTCAGGATTCTCAATGAGCGTACAGTCATGCCCTTTTAGCCTAAGTTCGATTGCAACCTCTTGTCCCAACAATTGGGCTGCTTTTTCGTTGCGGTGCTGGCCTAGAGTGATGATTATTGGATCCATGAGGCAGGGTAATGGGATTTCATTTAAAAACGATGTGTCGAAATCCTCTGAGACTCTAAACTTAAACCTTATCTCGTGTTCGGCGTTTAGCATCTTCTCGCATTCGAATGTTGCCTTAATGATCGGCGTTCCCCGTAAGGGACTTCCCCCTAGCCGATTGATTTGTAATTCTCGATATGCTCGACCTACGATGCTAAACGCCTTTGAATGATTTTGTTAATTTCATTAATACTAATACTTCAACCTTATCAATGAACAAAATTTATAAACCAGCCTGTTAAGGAATACCCATGGCATCTAGGGCTCAGAGTGTTGTTCTGCTCATATTCTGGATAATCTATTTTTTCATCGTTACGCTCCTTGCCTACAAGACCGAAGCGAGCCTTGACAAGATCTTTATTGGAATGCTGCCTTTTTTGCTCTACATAACCTTCTTTGTCGCGCTCTCATTCCATCGAGGCCTAACCCATTTTGCCATCTGGCTTTCCCCATTCATATTCCCGCTCATATTCTTTGGCATCTGGTATTCTGGAAAATCCGAATACCTGAATCAGATGGATGGAATGCAGCTGACGATCTTTAACATCGTGCTTTCATATCTTATCAATATCCTAGCTTTATTGTTCTATCAGATCCCCAAAGAAGAGAAAAAAGAAGCGGCGCATCAGGGACATATCCATCCACGGCCAACTGCAGCGCACCAACAGGCACATACTCAGGCAAGACAAAGTCAAGTGGCAAGACCAGTGCATATGTCGCCAAAAACAGCCCATGTCCAACCAAAACCTATGCCTAATCCGGTGCATTCTACAGTGCAGGCTCACTTCGCGGCGCAAGTCCATCCAAGACCACCAATGCAGCAAGCTCAACACCCAGTACCACAAACAGCACAAACTCAACAACAAAATCCCCACCACTATGCGTCCCAATTGCATAACTACCATAGGCAAAACCAGCAATATGCTGATGAAATAAACAAGCTCAGAAAACAGGTTGTTGATCTCGAGCACCAAAAAGTCAACGTGCAAAAACAAGTCACCAGGGAAAATTTCACACTCAGCCTAAAGAGCATCGAAGATAAGTGCAAAGCGATCAATTTTGTGATCGGAAGGGTCTATAGCGACAAGAAAGGAGGAACACAGCAAGTTCGAGATAAGATACACATCCCAAGAGAACTATATAATTCATTTTCGCAGATGGCCGCGCAGTTCAAGCAGGAACACATGGGAGAATTGCTTAAAGTGCTTGAGCAGATCTATCGCGTATTGGTACAGCTCGAATTGCCAGAAAAAGACGTGATCAAAGTGCATAAGAACGCGCATCTTCCATTGCAAAGAGATCCCGAGGGGAAAGATAGGATCCTTGATGTGCTTGCAAGAAACGACCAAGACCCAATAATGGAGTATCAAAGCGAATCAAAAGAGATCGTAAGAAGGCTTTCTGAATTCATACAGAAGAATTATAGGTAAGGGAATTTCTAGTTCTTGAGGATAAATAAATGTGTAAGTTAGGAAATTCAGTTCTTAGGGACAAACAAGATCATAAGCGAGATATTTAGGCGGCCCCATTGCGGGCCGCATTAATTGCGCGGCAACATTGGCCGCGCCTAAATAACACGCTTTTCAAAGGTAGGCAATCTAAACTGTAATAAATTTGATTACCTCGGTATCTCTTTAACTTCATCAGGATCGCTCAGATCAACAATCAGGCTTGGGTTTGCTTTCTTCTCCCCTTCATAGATTATCATGTCAACTCCATTTTTTATGGAATCAGGAAGGTTTTCCAAGGAAGTCATGTGTGGCTTGCCAGTAAGATTTGCAGAGGTAGAAACGATAGGAACTCCAAATTCAGGAACCAGATCTGAAAACCAGTTGTCGGGAATTCTTATGCCAATGACATCAGAATTTGGATTTATCGAATCGGCAAAATCCTTTTTCTTTATTTTAAATAAGAGGGTGTATCGTCCAGGCAGTCTTTTTATCCAAGGATAACCATTCGGATGCACAATACAGTGCTCTGCAATCCATTCTTTGGATGGAGCTATGATGGAAAATGGGTTTTGCTCGCGTTCCTTCAATGCCCTGATTCTCTGCACTGCTTCTTCATCGTTCGCATTGCACCCTATCCCATAGATAGTGTCTGTTGGATACACAAAAATGAAATTCTCATGCAATAGTTTTTGGACGAATTGCTTCTTTTGCTTTAGAAATTGTTCCTTGTCAACTATGATCATCCATTTCAAGAAAAGATTCCCATTTTTATACTTTTTTGAATAAAATTAAATTTGTAATCGTCTTAAGAAAAAAATAGAAATCAAAAATCAAAAAAAGAAAGCTTGCTTTTAGCGCCATAGCTCTTGAATCGCTGGGTTGCCTGCAGCTTTTTCTGATAGGTCTGCCATTCAAGATAGCGCGATTTTGCCTCAAGATTGAACATCATCTTAGCGAAGATATCCATACATGAAGCCTTGCTCGCCAGGGCTTATGCAGTCATCATCAATGCCACTGTCAAGACCATCGAACGTGTAAAAATCGTTCTCTTCAGTGATCCTATCAAACTCTATCTCGTCGCTTACGAATTCTTCTTGCATCTTAGATACCTCTTTTAGCTTTTTCAAGCAGCTGGCCGCTGTATTGGTAATCGAAAGTATCGCGCTTCTTTAGTGTCAATGTCCTTATTTGCTGATAAAACAGCTCTTTTATTGTTTCGTGGCTTAAGTCTACCATTTTGGGTCACCTCGTTGTAAAATAAGGGTTAGGCAGGAAAACAGGGGTGGAGAGACTCGTTTCCTGCCTGCCTCATAAAGAGAATTCTGGGCGTTCTTTCTTAAATAGCTCACGCGAGGATGTCCAGTGGTGTGGGTTTTGAACAGGCACTGGACAGGGTTTTGGGTTGACCACACAGGAAAAACAAAGGAAAATAAAAAAATAAATCAAAAAAAGAAAATTTCTACTGATAATCAGAGATATCAGGCATTCCCTGCCCCATGTTCTTCATCATCTCTTCCATGTCTTGTGGCTCTGCCGGAAGTTCGAATTCAGAATCGCTCACGCTGAGGCTAAATGATTTTGCTTCCATGGTACTTTCATAGGAAGTTCCCTCTGAACTGCCCGTTGTCTTTACATAGAGCGGAACACCATGCGACTCATAGCACACTTCACTTACCGCATCCTCTTTAAGCGATGTTATCCTAAAGCATTGTGCTTTGGCCCCTGCAATGGTTCTTGTTGCGAGCTTTTCAACCTTGTAATCATCTGGGTTGTCAGCGGCCTCATCCATTGTCTCAAAGCCAGTGTCTTGCGTGGTTGCCAGCTTAAAGCACTGCATGCTGCCCTGCGCATCTGAGCAGGTATAGAAGGCATCGCCTAAGATATACATCTCAGAGTTTCCTTGAGACATCTGCGTTGCTATTTTCCTGTTATCGGCCTTATGCGCCATCATCATCGTTCCAGAAGTTGATTGGCCTGCACTTGAGCTAAAATCATAGGTCACTTTGTATGTAGCTTCCTTGTTTGCCTTCGCAAAGATATCAAAAGAAGAACTTTCTTGCTCTTGCTTTGGCTGCTCTTTGGGCAACTGTTCCTGCGTTGGCTGTTGCACTTGCTGATCTTGTTGCTGTGTTGGCGGTGCTTGTTGGCTTGAATCGCATCCGACAAATACCAGTAGACCAAGAACTAACAGTATTGAGACTATTGTTTTCATTAAAAACCACCTCAGAGGATATGCTTGTTTTGTTGTTTTTAAATATTTGTTTTGCACTCGAGGGAAAATGATGGTTAGCGCCACAAAGGTCGAGCATATTTGGATTTACAAATCCATCGAAAATTCACGGAATTTTCGGGGTGCCGAAAATCCGCTGATTTTCTAGCACAATCGACAAGGGGGAAGCCCCATCCGGGGAACGTCGATCATTAGAAACCACATTGAATGCGAGAAGGCGCTAACCCGACCAAAGGGAGAATTTTCCCCCGAGTGCTTCTTGAGCATAGATTTAAATATCCATAAATCAAAAAATTCAAAAAAAGAGGTGTATTAAATGGAATACAAGAACATCGCGCCATTGAAAGGAAGTTTCATGATCGCAAGCATTCTGGGAATTTTGATCTCATTCTTCTACATCCTTCCAAGAAATGATACCTGGGGGTTCTTGTTGTGCTCATTATTTGTGATAATGTTCATCGCATCGATTATTTCAATGACCTATGGGCCCGATGAGGCGATGCTGCATCGAGGGCATGAGATTGAAAGGAAAAGAAACAAAAAATCACAATAGCTATATGAAAAAAGACATCAAGGCAGTTCTTGAAAGAAATAAAAAGGTAGAGACAGACAAGGCCTGGGAGATCAGCAAAACCCGTAGGGGCATCATTGCCGCGCTTAGTTATTTTATCATTGTGATCTTGCTTTTTTTAATTGGAGCGCCTTATCCTTGGATTACCGCCGTTGTTCCGGTTATTGGATTTCTATTATCGACACTGACACTTAAGATATGCCAGAAGTGGTGGCTAAAAAACGTCTATAAATAGTAAAGGACTATGCTAAGAGCGCTTATTGTTTCATAGTCTGCTTTTTGACTGAGTTAATACCAGAAAGGCAAAACGTCCCAATGACGCAGCGCCAATGACTACCACATGCCCAGTTTGCCCAAAATATGCTTTTTTTTCCATTTTTGTTTTTGGAAACAGAGACTGTCCGATCTAAGAATAAAAAAACAAAAAAGAAGGGTCGAGATGATCTAAAGCGCATTACCTCGATCCAAAGACTGAACGCGAGCCTCTAATGTCACATCATAGCCCAGTTGCTGCATTGCGACGGGATGCATTATCGCACAAAAATCAAGCACTGCCTGCTTATCTTCTGGCTTTTTGAGCCTCTCTGTATATTCCATAAGCCTGCTGACAAAACTGTTTCTTGCTTCCCTATCATTGTATCCGCCTTGCCTATACTGGTGAGCCCCCATTGCACTGTATAATGCAAATGCGACGTGAGCTCCCTGAGCACCTGCATTCATTGCCTGTTTTGCATAATTCATTTGTATTGCCTCCGTGTCTTGATTTCGGTTTTCATAGAAATATGGAAAGAATGCAGAATATATAAATATTTCGATTATTCTAGAAATATCGAAAGATAGGTTTATATAGAAAAATCGAATAATATGTATCATGCCCTCAGTCCATCACGAAGTGTTTCACAAAGCGCTGTCCTCAGATATACGAAGAAACATCCTTCTATCATTGGCAAAAGAGAAAAAATACCTATCAGAAATAGCCAAAGAGGTCGGCAAGAAACCACAGACCGTTGACTTCCATCTTGCGCTTCTTGAAGAGATTGGGCTCGTTGAAGGCCAATGGGACGAAGGAAAAAAATATTACGCGCTTAAAGACAAGAAAATACTTGAGTTCATCAAGGATGATAAGCCAGTACCGCCCCATCTGCGCCACAAGCCCCCGCACGAAATAGTAAGCGAAGCGATGAGCGAGCTCGTAAAAAAGCTTGAGAGGATAGAAAATAAACTGGATGCTCTCATGAAAAAAAAGTGATCACTTGAACATCTTATCGAATTTCTCTTTTGCTTTATTCTCTTTCCAGTAGATCTCATGCGAAGCCCTTTTCTCAAACAGAGCGACAGCGAGCGTGACAACATCGGTCTGGTAATCTTTTAACTGGTTTTCCTTCATGAGCGATTTCGCATCGGTTATCGATTCCTTGAGAACCTTGACATTTTGCACTCGTGCCCTGGCTTCTGCTTCCCGCTCCTCAGCCTCGCTTATCGATACCTCTTCCCATGTCGTGTACGTCCCCGTTTTATTGGGTTTTGGGAATGATTTTGAAAATGCCATAACCTGCGGTTAAGTAAAATGAGTATATAAGTTTTGCTCTTGATTCGACGATGAATGAACGGAGTTTTATGATTTCCATTTAGATGAGCAAAAATTGTAGCATCATCAGGTCGAGCCTTGCGATTCTTGGTGATCAGTGTGTTGCGGGGGTTGCGCCAGTGAGTTGCGGACGTGCTGCGTTGCACTCCGCACGTCTCTCAAGGCACGCCACACCTTGTATGAAAAC
>CAZFPU010000047.1:0-12477 GCA_964521145.1 uncultured Methanosarcinales archaeon
TGCTCAAGAACCACCTAATGTAAAATCACCGTATCATGCCACCAGTGTTTCATTGGTGGTTCTTGACAAATCGGGAAGCCCCCTCCCTTTAGGGCGGGGAGGAGGTCACTCTGTTCGTTCTTTTCAATTACTCGTATCTCAAAGCATCAACTGGTCTTAATTTCGAAGCCCGTATCGCAGGCAAAGTCCCTGATAAAGCACCAATCGCAATAGAAAATGATAAGCATAATGCCGTAAGCCACAAAGGAAAGGCTGGCTGCAGGAAACCAAATCCTCCTGCTTGCGCGATCGCTCCTCCGGTCGTTGATATCAAGAATCCAAGTAAGATCCCAAGCACACCGCCTATGAACCCTATCATCGCCGATTCTGCTATGAAGACCATCATGATATCCTTGTTTTTTGCGCCAACGGCCTTCATGATGCCAATTTCATTGGTTCTTTCGATAACTGCTGTATACATGGTGTTTGCGGTATTGACGCCTGCTACAATAAGAGAAATCAAAGCAATGAGTACCAAGATTCCATTCAATATCAAAATAACATTATTGAAGATCGCAAGCGCGTCCTCAAAAGTCTGGACAAAGAAATCTTCCTTGCCTTTTTCCTGACCTTTGTGCTTTCTTAATCGTTCCTGGATGCGTTTTGCAAGGTCTGAAGGATTCACATTCTTATTTGCCCGAATCATCGCCCAGCCAAACTCGTTTTTCTTGTCTGGGAACATTAACTCAAATGTCTCATAGGTCATGTACACATTCGTGTCATCCTGAGGATTGCCCACTTCCTCATAGAATCCGACTACCTCGAATATCTTCCCATTGAAGCTTATCTTCTCTCCTAAAACGATCGGATCATCGAAGAGCTTATTTTCAAGCTTATAGTTATGGCCAAGCACGACCTTGTCAAGATCCCCTTTCTTGAGATTGCGCCCTTCCTCGACCTCGAAGGTGAAGGCTTCATTGACAAAATCGATCTTATCGGTATTAAGGCCCATCCCAAAAACGAATTTCTTCTGCCGCTTCTTTTCAACCTCAATGATGCCCATGTACATGCCAGAGATCTCCTGCACGCCATTGATCTTTGAGACAAAATCAATATCATCTTTTGAGATGAAAAAATTCGAATCGGTCCCTGGGGCGCCTATGCCATTTGCCTGCAGAAATAATTTATCGATGCCCGCTTCCTGTGCGATCGTATCAACATAATTTTGCAGTCCCACACCAAAACTAACTAATGCGTAGATTGCTGTTATGCCAATAAGGATAGAGAGGATAGTAAGTCCGCTGCGCATCTTCCTCTTCCAGACGTTTATTAGTGCGTATTTTAGGAGTTCTCTGTTCATTTTTTGGTTTGATATTTTTGAAGTATGATTCCTTGATTTTGGATATTGCCTTCTCCCCTATTTTCTCATCGTATGGGCACCAATAGTTCCAATTTCAAATGCGAAGTTATTTAGGCCGCACCAATGCGTGCGGCTTCTTATAATTGATATCCTAGTGCAATGGTCGTCTTTTCATGCATTCGCCGCGCTTTGACTTTTACGTTTGATTGGTTTCCTTGCATTGCGCGGCTTCAAGTTGCGAGCCCTCGCCGCAACGAACGTAGTGAGTTGCCTTGCCTTCTGAGGCGAGCCTAAATATCCTCGCCTTTAATTTTCTTTAATGTCTGAATCAAATAAATCAAATTCATTTTCGTATTTCGTCATTATTTAGCATACCTCAGTGAATCCACCGGATGTTTTTTGGATGCTTGATATGCTGGAATTATGCCAGCGAGGAGTCCAATGACCACGGAAAAAAACAATGCGCCTAGTACCAGTGCGATCCCTATCTGCGCCTGGATGAGATCGGAACCCAATGCCTGCCTTCCTAAAAAGGCGAATGAATGCGATAACAGCAAACCAATGGTAATACCGATCAATCCTCCTACCAATCCTAGTAACCCGGATTCTACAAAAAATAAGGTGAAGATGCTTTGGTTGGTCGCTCCAATTGATTTCATGATCCCAATTTCCTTTGTTCGCTCAAGGACCGCGGTATACATCGTGTTGGTTATGCCAATTGCCCCAACTAAAATAGCAACAGCCGCGATGACGTAGACGAATAACTGCACTCCAAGTATTGTTTGATCCAGCGATTCTAAGGCGCTTTCAGGTGATTGTACAACAAAATCTTCCTCTCCCTCCTTGACATCCCTTTCTTTTCTCATCAATTTTTCAAGATCGGATTTTACCGTGCCAACTGATTTTAGGTCCTTTACTTTCACGGCAACGATATTGACCGAATTATCCTCTCTAAAATTATCGACAAGTACCTTCTCATTCATGACAAGGGCAGTATCGAAGATGAAGCTTCCTTTCTTTTCTAGGATCCCGATCACTTCAAATTCTTTGCCTTGGAACAGGATGCGGTTGCCAAGCTCGACTGGCTTTCCAAATTCATCCTCCTCAGTGAAGCTGCTTCCTATAACTGCTTTGAAATTATCGCCATCCTTGAGAAGCCTCCCTTGGCTTGCCTTGAGATTCACCATCTCCTCAAAGATTGCACGATCCTTGCCTTCAGGCACATTCCACGCAAAGACGATATCTTGCTTATCATTGAATTCCATGGTACCTGACTCGATGTATCTGTTTATTGCGGCTTCAACTCCTGGGATTCGCTCTATCTTATCATCAAGATCATCGGTGAGTGGATTTACAACAGCGGTTCCCGGCGGCCCCGCAAAATTAAGCCCAGACGCTTCGATGCTTAGAATATCGGGCCCAAGAAACCCAAACTGCCCCATGATAGCTCCCCTAAGTCCTTCTCCTAGGCCAATGAGCGCAACAACAGCTGCAATCCCAATGAAAATGCCTATCATGGTAAGCCAGCTTCGCAGCTTTCGCTGTCTTAATCCCTTTAAGGCGAAAAGAACATATTCCCAGACCATTTAAGACTCAGTATTATTTTGATGAAAGTTGCTTACATAATCCATTGCTTACAATCCGAGAACACCGATAAGGCGGTGCGACGGATTTTCTGCTGAAAATCCTACTCGGCAGCCCGTAGGGCCCATCCCCAGCCTCGTCGCACGCCAACGTCGTTTCTCGTGGCGCTGGTCGGTCGGGGGTTGCCCCCAGCTGAAATATCAGCTGGCACTATCAGGGACATGCGCTGCGCTTAGTCCCTTGACTTGGGGCTGAGCGAAGCGAATGCCGCGTTCGCGTGCCAGACTTCGCGAGAAGCTGGACGACAGCCGCCTCTGAGCCATCTTTCTATAATTTTTCTGACAACCTATAATCCAAAACTTTCTATTTCTTCCTTCTCTTCCAGTATCTTCTAAAGATAAGCAATCCAGCAACAACAATCACCACAACAATAACTATGCCGATCATGCTGCTTCCTTGCGTTAGCCCGAATTTCTTCGCATCCTTGGAAGAATACAGATTTAATGGAAGGTCGATCTTTTTGCTGAACTCATTGTTGTTTGCGTCCTTGTAATCGAGCTGGATCGGAAGCGTTAGCGCTCCATTACCATTTGAATCGACAAACACCTTGAAAGTCGCGCTCTCGAAATCATCTGAGTCTATGTTCCCAAGATATATCTCGGTGTTTGAGAGCGGTCTTATGTAGTCAGCCCCTAGCAGTTTCACGTTGGTGAATTTGATGTTGCTAACTCCCTTGTTGACGACTTTTACCGTCACTTCTCCTGACTGGCCGGGCTGGTATATGGTAGATTCATCCAAAGTGATGCTCAGATCAGGTTCAGCGCCAACGATAAGCCCAATAGTGTTGTTTCGTATGAATCTCGTCCCCACTTGGTCATTGTAGCTAAGCTTTACAGGGACTTTGGCAATTCCTGATTCCGCTTCCGGATCGACTAACAAGGTAAATACGATATCTTGCTTTGAACGCGCTGATATCTGGTAGATATTCTTTTCATTGCCTGATCCGATCGGAACTAGCTGGGTATTCTCAAGATCGAGTTTCACCTCGATGTTTCTTAGGACAGAGTCCCCTTGATTTGATAAGGTCAATGTAAGCCTATTGGTGGTCCCTGGCTCTAGGCTTTTTTTATCGGTTGCAACGCTATCGATTGCAAGGATGGCGTCTCTTGTTCGAATGTCGATTGTGAAATTCTCAACAGTGACCCATGCCTCCTTATTTGAGCGATATCTGATCTTGAGTATCTTCTCTGCTTCGACCGCATTTTCATCGACGAGAAGCCCATATTTTATGATCGCTCCCTCATCGCCAACCTGCCTGCTTTGCAGTGTTCCAAGATCGGTATGCCCATCTTCTCCTGGCTCAAGCGAAAAGGGGAACTCGGGTACTATCTCGAATTCGACATCCTTTGCCTCATCGCCACCGATGTTTTCCACCTTGAATCGCACATCGACATTGCCTCCCGCTTCCACGGGATCGGGTTCCTGGTTAACAAAATTGATGCGGATGTTTGCTCCTCTGGTTATCCTTTCAGCGGAGCTCTGCGCATAGACTGAGACTAGAAACAAGCTGACAATAAAACATACTATGATAGACATCATTATTTTTTTCATATTTATTTCCCCTTCTTGAGTGTTTTTTGTATCTGCCCATCCTTTAGGAATTCGACGCGGTGGGCATGCTCTGCAATATGCTGGTCGTGTGATACCATAATTATGGTCTTTCCTTCCTTATTAAGTTTTTGCAGGAATGAGATCACGGTCTCTCCGGTCTTTGAGTCAAGATTGCCGGTTGGCTCATCGGCTAGTACCACTTCGGGATCATTTGCAAGCGAGCGCGCGATAGCCACTCTTTGCTGCTGGCCTCCGCTTAATTGATTGGGCCGATGATCCATCCTATCGCCAAGATCGACGAGCTTTAAGAGCTCCTCCGCTTTCTTTATCCGCTTTTCACGTTCCGTATTCTGAAACATCATGGGCAATGCAACGTTTTCTAATGCGGTTAAAGTCCCGATAAGATTGAATTGCTGAAAGATGAGGCCAATGGTTCGTCCTCTTATCTGCGCAAGCTCAGATTCGCTCATGCGTGAGATATTATGGCCCTGCAGCGCGATCATGCCTTTTGTTGGCACATCCAAACAGCCTATCATGTTGACAGCAGTTGATTTTCCAGAACCAGAAGGACCCATGATGGCGACAAACTCGCCCCTTTTCACTTCAAAGTCAAGCCCGCGCAAGGCATGAACCTCGACATCGCCCATCTTGTATGTTTTCCATACTTTCTCGAGCTTAATTATTATATCATCGCCTTTCATCTCAAAAAAGCAGCAAAGTATGTTAATAAATATTTCTTTTTTTACGGATATGCGATATATGTAGCTGCTAGGATTGACATAGCAAACTATCCGCGGACATATAAGTTATCAAAGGATTTAAAAACATCTGATGCCGCGCAGCATCTATGAAAACCGTTGGAGTAATAGGGGGTCTGGGGCCAGAGACCACTTCAGAATTCTATTTGGATATCGTTTTTTCCTGTCAAAAAAAATCAATAACAAGCAGACCAGGAATAATAATCTCTAGCGTTCCTCTACCCTACCAAATTGAAGAGGATTTAATCACCAAAAATAAAGGAGTTGAAAGATACATCCCGTATCTAGTGAATGAAGCTAAAAAATTAGAGAAAGCAGGAGCCGATTTCATTGTTATGCCTTGCAATTCCCTTCATGTCTTCATCAAGGAGATTAGGAAAGCTGTCAAAATTCCTGTTCTGAGCATAATTGAAGAAACAGTTAAGTTCCTCAAGAAGAATAAGTTGAAGAGAGTGGGCATTGTCTCGACATCTGCTACAATCAAGAATAAACTGTATGAAACCGCCTTTGAACAAAATGGAATAGACTACGTAACTCCCGATGGTTTCCAGCAGGCAAAGATGGGCAAATTTATACTTAATTTGGTTACTGGCCAGCAAAACAATCGAGACCGCGAAGAACTCATCCAAATTATCAACGATTTTGAAAAGAAGAAGGTTGACTGCGTTGCGCTCGCCTGTACCGACCTTCAATTATTGATCCCAAAGCACCCCACATTAAAAATTTTTGACACAATGAAAATATTTGCGGATGCAACCGTTGAGGAAATCTTAAGGTGAAATAATCATGAATTTTAGCAATTTTCAAAAATTTCTCTCAAAACATTTTTAAATCGAGTATTTATTTATGGATACATGGCCTTGCGCAAGAAATCCAACGAAACGACCAAGAAGGTAATTGTCCTCTTCATCGCGTTTCTCATGGTTGGGTCTGTCTTTGGCATCATTCTCTATGGTTTCGCGGCTGGAAATCCTAACGCGCAGGAGTTCAATGGGTATAAATTCTACTATCGAGGCGATCATTGGGAAACTGAAGTGGATGATGTAAAAGTGGCTTTTCTCTACCTTCCGCCCGATATCACCTACATAAAACTGCCAGATGATGTACGCTCAAGACTCAAAGGCGCATCGCAGATAGATATGACCTCTGATTTCAACGATACGCATGCGCAAGGCATCGCACTCGCGCAATTCCAGTTCGATATGTCACTTAGGGATTTCAAGAAGTTCACCAGAAGCGGCTTTACTTCGGTAAACCAATTCAACGCGCCGGTATTGACATGCCAACAGGCAACCCAGTTCGTCCCGATGATCTACTTTAAGAAAGCGAATACGACTGCAGTCTATACACAAGGTAACTGTATCATTGCGGACGCCTTGAATCCGGTTGATGTCATCAGGATAAAGGATAGGCTGCTTTATGACATGCTTGGGATTATCCCTTGATTTTTCTTTGAGAGTTTTTATTTCTGAGTCATTATTTTGATCATGTTCTGATAATTCTAGGCGTTTAGCATCATCAGGTCGAACTGTTTTGAGATTTACAGAGAAGGTGTTGCGGGGGTCGCCCCATCCGGGGCAGCCACCTAATGAAAGAAAACATTGACACACGTTCGAAGATGCTAAACGCCGGCAAGGAAAAAACTCAGTGGCAGCGTTCAAAATTCTCGCTTCGCTCGGATTAGCGGGCTTCTCGCATTTAATGTATTCCTAGATAATCGACATTCCCCGTAAGGGACTTCCCCCTTGTCGATCGATTTGTAAGAAATAATATGCTCGACCGTAAGCCCGCTAACCACCATTTTGAACGCTGCCCTCCAATCCATAAACATTTTAAACCAAGAATCAACCCTCTAACCACATGAAATCAAAGCGCTTAAAGGATCTGGAAGCAAGCTACGAAGCAGGTGCCCTCTCCAAAGAAGAATACGAGGCAAAGAAAAAAGAGATAGAAGAAGCCCCTGAAGAGAAGCCTAAACGCCAAGAGGAAGAAACGCACGAAGAAGCTCCGATAAGATCCGATAAAGCGCTACTGATCATCCTGGCAGTCGTAATACTCATCATCGCGCTATTATTTGGGTTGGCATATCTTAACAAAGACACAGTTCCAAAAACAATCGATGAGTTGCATACACTCAATCTGCAAGAAAAGCTCGACCCTTCGGTTGGCTACATATACAAGGGTTATTCTTTTGTGAAACAAGATGCGGTGTGGTACACTAAATTCAATTCACCTTCGGGGAATCTGGAATATTTCCTCAATTTTAGATATGGGCCAAAGGAACTCGAAACCCTTCCAATCAAAGGAACTCTCGATCTTGAGAAATTCAACAACGCATCGCACTATTTTGTGACATTCAACCCCTTGGGAAAAGAATTCAGCTATCTGCGTGTTGCCCGCTTTGATTATGATTCTCAGATGCTCAAGGTATTTAGCAAGACGCCAAAATCAGCGTGCGATAGGAATGCGACGAATCAAACAACGGCTTGCCAGGACATTCCTGTAATAACGTGCGACAATACTGATGAGATGGTTCTTTATTTTGTTGAGGCGCAGAATATCTCTCTAGAGTATCGGGATAATTGCATTATTGTAGAAGGCAAAGGCCTGGATTTTGTCAAGGGCGTTGATAGGGTATTGTATAATCTGTATGGGATAATGGGGCAGTGAGGTTTTGGCTTATTTCTGATTATCTCTTATGAAAGATCAGATAAGATCAACCATCCAATCGTACTTGTATTCCTGGATTATGGGCATCTGCACTATGTCTTTTATGACATCGGTGAATTTCTGCCGAATTTCTCTTATGACCTCATCATATTCCTTGTAATCTCTTGCGCAAACGCCAATGTTTAGATCATAGCCGCCAGAGCATTTTGCAACATAGATCACTTTACTGAGCCCTTTAAGATAATTGATGAATCGCATCTCCTCTTCTGGTTTGATGTTATAGCATGAGAAGTATACGAAAACGTACAATGGATGGCCTAGTGCTATTGGGTCGAGCATAGTGTGATGCGCCCGTATGACCTTTGAGGTTTCTAATTTTTTTATTCTATATACCACAACATCCCTTGGCAGCTTCGTTTTCTTGGCAATTTCTGCTATTGATTGGCGTGCGTTTAATTGGAGCTGCTCTAGGATTTTCTTGTCTTTTTCATCCAGTTTTACCCTGTCTCTCTGTTCTAATCGCATATATACTCATTTTGAGTAATTATTTATAAATTTATCTTTATTTTAAGTAAAATTCTTTGAATAAGTATTTATTATAGGTTCTATATGTTATTACTAGTAAGTAGGTAAATTACTATTTGTGGAGAGGTCAAAATGAATCAAACATACATTTCAGTCGATGTCGAAGCTTCAGGCAGCCCAAGGAATTCGGGATGCCCAGCGAAATCAAGTATGCTTTCAATAGGGGCCGCTGTTGTTGGCGATATCGGTAAGCAGTTTTATCGGGAGCTAAAACCGATTCATCCAATAAACCCAGAGCATTACAATCAGGTAGCGATGAGCTATGGTGCTCGGGGCCTTCGATGCCTTGATGATCTTAGGCATGACCCAAGGTACGATGCCCAGCATCCCCTATTTGAGCCTTCGCTCGTTCTCAAAGTTTTGGAGCAAAAAGGAGAAGATCCAAAGAAAGCCATGACCCAATTCAAGGATTGGGTTACATCGGTATCTGGCACCACGCAGCCGCATCTCATTACAGATATACAATGGTTTGATGGGGCATGCGTTGACCATTACTTTGCACATAGTGACGTTAGCAATCCGTTCGGCTACAAAGGGACCAATATTGATGTCTTGTATCAGGGTATCCGAGGAGATATGAATGCGAATTTACGGGACTTAGGACTTGTCATGGATGAATCACAGGCACATAATGCATTGTATGATGCAATCTTTCAGGCGCAGTTAACCGAGGCTGTTTTCAAACTGATGGGAGATAAAATCCGCTAAATGAGCCTCGACTATAAGCTGAAAATAGCAAAGAAGGCAGTGCTCGAAGCTGCAAAGACGATCCTATACCGCTACGACTCGAGAGATTTTCTTTCAACCAAACAAAAAGCGGACGGAGGTCTCTCTACGCATGCTGATGAAGAGGCTGAGATATGCATAAGAGATATCTTGCTTAGGAAATTTCCCGGCAATGGCTTTGTTGGAGAACAAAAGTACGCAATCTTGGGCAGGGATGGCTTCAAGTGGTATTGCGATGCTATTGATGGTACACATAGTTTCATCAATGGCGAAAAGACAGCTTCAACCAGTTTAGCGCTAACCCAATTCGATAAAACCATTTTGGCTATTGTCTACAATCCATTTACCAATGAATTGTTCAGTGGCGCAGCGGGGGGACAGTGTAAACTAAATGGATATCCGATCCCTCGATTCAATAGGGTAGATCCGTCTAAGGCGGTATACAACATTCAAATCTCTGCAGACAGAAAGGCTGATACAAACGATCTGTATAGTCTCTGGGAGCAGAAAGATATTGGGAAATTAGTAAGCACTGGTGGGTCGGTGGCATACAGTTTGGCGCTCGTTGCACAGGGGGTGCATAGTTCATACATCTCATCTATGGGCAAACCATATGCAGTATGGGACACTATCGCAGGAATTTATTTAATTGAATCAGTAGGGGGGAAAGTCAGCTTTCTTGAGGAAGATAAAATTTTAATTGCTTCTACTAACGCTCAAATTCACCAAAGAACCCTTGATTTGCTGGCAAAGACTGACTTTGGAAAGAAACGATAAGGTACTAGAGATCATCTGGCAATTTTTGAACTTAAGGCTTTGTCAGAGAGCCATCACTCAACGAGATGAGGGATCTAGGTGTTTCAAAAATGACAAACCCGGGAAGGATTCTTCAACAGATATTTCTGATGATACTCCTCAGCCCTATAAAACTCAGAGGCAGGTTCGATAGCCGTTGCAATAGGCTTTGAAAACTTCTTTGATTTGTCCAATTCTTTTTTTATTTCTTCTGCATCTTTTTTCTGCTTTTCTGAATGATAAAAAACAGCTGAACGATATTGCGTCCCAAAATCAGGACCTTGCCTATTGACCTGCGTTGGGTCGTGATTGCTAAAAAATGCATCAAGCAATTTCTTAAATGCTATTTTCTTTGGGTCAAAATCAATATGCACGACTTCAACATGCCCGCTCCTATCAGAACATACGTCCTCATACCTTGGATTTTTCAGATGGCCGCCCATATATCCTACGGCAGTCTCTTTCACACCGGGCAGTTTTCGAAACGTCTCTTCAACGCCCCAAAAGCAGCCGGCTCCAAATGTTGCTTGTTCCATGATATTTCTTGGGGGATTCAAATTTATAATAATTTCCATGGTTTTTGAGATATCTTTTTATGTGCCCTATGATTTGCTAAGAATATGAATATACTTGCAAAGGGTTCGCTCGCTGGCCTGCTTCTTGGATTGCAGGCGACAAATGTCTCCCCCATGGCAGAGCAATACACTTCGATCTATATCCCATTGCAGCGCCCAGCTCCCTACAATCGGCTTGTCAATCATGTCTTTGAGAAAAATTTACAGAAAGAATGGCGTTCAATTAAAGTGGATGCTAATACCGATTATAGTTGCATTTATGGCTTCAGTTTTCACGTTGAAAAGCTCCCTTTGCAGGAATACAAGATTAGTGACCTTCGAGA
The DNA here is from genome assembly GCA_964521145.1 of uncultured Methanosarcinales archaeon. Lineage (GTDB taxonomy): Archaea > Nanobdellota > Nanobdellia > Woesearchaeales > GW2011-AR4 > BS150m-G66. Next base: position 10,967 of record CAZFPU010000047.1, read on the forward strand.
AGCGCTTGGCGTGCGAGTCAACGAATTGGAGAAAAGCCTTGGTCCCTGCTAACATCTATTTTATTGGCAATACATTTTTATAATCTCTTTTTTGCTGTAAGTGACATGGCATTATTCACGCTCTTTGAGATCATCGACATGCTTCTCATGACCTCGATAGTTGGCTATATCTTCTCAGATATGTTTCGAAAGCCTGTGCATCACGATTATGATCCCCTGACAAACGTAGGATTTCGGGGAAACTGGAACGATATGCTCTTTGCGATGCTTATCACCGCCCCCGGGATCCTACTGCATGAGCTTGGGCATAAATTTGTCGCATTGGGCTTTGGCTTTGAAGCGACATTCCAGGCTGCGTATATGTTCCTTATCCTGGGATTTTTTCTCAAACTGATCAATTTTCCCTTCATTTTCTTCGTGCCAGCATATGTTTCCATCCTAGGCGCTGCAACTCCTCTCGAATCAAGCCTCATGGCATTCGCAGGGCCTTTTGTAAATCTAGTCTTATGGCTAGCGCCGCTGCTCTTGGTCAAATTAAAATTCATCAAGAAAAAAAATGAAGCCACGTGGCTTTTGGTTAGCAAGATCAACATGTTCCTGTTCATATTCAACATGCTGCCAATTCCTGGGTTTGATGGGAATAAAGTGTTTATGGGACTAATTGAGCATTTTTTCTAGAAAAGTAGCGTTCAAAATGGTGGTTAGCGGGCTTACGGTCGAGCATTGTGAACTTTAATAGGTTTGAAAATCATTAGGCTCCGCAAAATTTAGTGCGAGGCCTGCGCTCAGCTGAAATGCACGAAATTGAAAATTTCGGCACCCTGAAAATCTTGGATTTTCATGGCATCAGCTGGCACTATCCGGGACATGCGCTGCGCTTAGTCCCTTGCCACGGGGTTGAGCGAAGCGAATGCCGCGTTCGCGTGCCAGACTTCGCGAGAAGCTGACTCATTGCGCTCCGGCCTCGCCCAATGATAGTAGGCAGTGGGGCTGAGTGTAGTGAGAATTTGAAACGCTACTCCTTCATTAAAATAAAATATGAAAACAAAAAAAATCAGATTCGAGTATGTATCTTCTGCGCTTTTCGAAAACTCTTCTGCGAAGGAATATCCTTGCTCATCACCATAGTGTACATTTTATCAAAAGCCTTCTGAAGGGCTCGCATGGGATCAAAGGCAGAATCGCTGCATTCCTGCACCTTTCCATTCTTTGCGCGAAGGCTTACTTGGGCCGAATAGCTCTTCTTATCGTCAATAGAATAGGGCTTGACAAACACTTCAAGCTTACCGAATTTCCCATTCATCCTGGAGAGCTTTTTTTGGTTGCTTTCGATTAGAGAATGTGCTCTTTTTATCTCGTCTTTTCCCAATCCTTCGATTCCAATGATTTGGATCATTTCCATAAAACCACCCAAGGACGATATAACCTGGTTTGGTACAAAAAGCTTTCGATTTCAACAGTATCTCCGATGCTTAAAAATGCAGAATTTTGATTCTATTGATTTGAGTTGG
>CAZFPU010000048.1:0-9751 GCA_964521145.1 uncultured Methanosarcinales archaeon
TTGGGCGGAGGCATTGCAAAGCACTATCTGCTCAACGCGGCGATCTTTCGTGAAGGGTTCGAATACAGCATCTATATCACGACGGCAACAGAACACGATGGCTCGGATTCCGGCGGCAATCAGGAAGAAGCGATATCGTGGGCAAAGATAAAACCTACTGCAAGCAGGGTCAAAGTAATTGGCGATGCAACCATACTGTTTCCATTATTGATCGCAAGCACTCTTGATGAAATCAAAGCACTGACAAAAAAACGATGAAGGATGGATAGACAGTATTTCAATCATTTTTTAGTGAGAAAAGGAGGATTATTGATAGAAGATATCTTTAATGGCTGAAATATGGTATTTTGTTTCTGTCCCAATGGTACCCACCCAATAGCGCGCAAATCCCATCTATAATCCCAAAATTTGAGAATAACCCTGCCAGCACGAAAAACAAAACAATGAGAAGAAAACGGTGATATCATGAAAAAAACTCCTGATCTTATAAAACAAATGAAAGGCAAGGAAAAGATAGCCATGCTTACTGCCTATGATTACTCAGCAGCAAAATATGAGGATGAATGCGGCATCGATATCATCCTGATCGGAGATAGCCTGGGCATGGTTGTTTTAGGTTATGATAATGTTCTTAGCGTGACTCTAGATGATATGCAGCGCCATGTTGGAGCGGTCGCACGAGGCGCTAAGAATGCATGTATCGTCGCTGATATGCCTATTGGCACTTTTGATAAAAAAGAAGATGCAATATTAAATGCCGAATCACTGATGAGGCTAGGGGCGGACTGCGTAAAAATTGAAAAACGCCCCGATATTGCCGCATTCCTTGTTGAAAATGGAATCCCAGTGATGGGCCATGTTGGCTTAACGCCGCAAACAGTCACCGATTTTAAAGTGCAGGGAAAAAATGAGGAAAGCGCACAAAAGATCATTGATGAGGCAATTGAGCTCGATAAGGCGGGCTGCTTCACCATTGTTTTGGAATGTGTTCCAAACCATCTTGCAAAAAAGATAACCGATTCTGTTTCCATGCCAACGATTGGCATTGGGGCGGGGATTGAATGCGATGGTCAGGTGCTTGTCGCAAACGATATGCTGGGCATTTATGATAAATTCTCTCCCAAATTCGTAAAAAAATACGCGCAGATCGGGCAGGAGATGAAAAAGGCATTTTCAGAGTATGTTTCTGAAGTGAAACACAAGAAATTCCCTGAAGACAAGCATAGTTTTCATTGATAATTCTTAGTTTAATCAGCACTGGCAGCATTTATTCCCGTTTGGGTTTAATACCCCGTTGCTCTGCAACGATAAATTGAAATGGTTATTAAGATACCCCCCGGCTTGCTGCGATTGGGAGTTTCATTTAAATTTTATTGTAATAATGAAACAAATGTTTTATAGAATAGCAATAAAATATAAATAGGGGTGTGAGGGGTCTTTGTATTGGTTGTTTGCGGCCTGCATACTACGAGCCGTTTATAATTGGCAACAGCAGGGATGCAGATCAATCACAAGGGGTTGACATGAATAAAAATATCCAGGACTTGATCAAAAAGAATTCTTTAGAGTATGTCGATATCAAATTCACCGACCTGCCCGGAACATTACAGCATTTTACCATGCCCCTGCACGAACTCAACGATGCTGCCCTCGCCGATGGTGTTGGATTTGATGGAAGCTCTATTCGCGGTTTTCAGGAGATCAACGAAAGTGATATGCTGCTCATGCCTGATCCAAGAACAGCAGTTGTTGACCCATTCTCTACAAAGACCTTAAGCATCATTGCCGATGTCTGTGATGTGAGCAAAGTACGGTATTCGCGCGATCCTCGATTTGTTGCCTTTAAATCGCTTGAATATCTTAAAAAAACCAAGATAGGTGATGTCGCTTTTTTTGGTCCGGAGCTTGAATTCTTTGTTTTCGATGAGGTTCGCTATGATCAGAATGCGCACTCCGCGTTTTATTCGGTCGATTCAGGGGAAGGAATATGGAATTCGGGGGCATGTGAAGCCACTAAGAATCTTGGCAATAAAATTCGCCACAAGGAAGGGTATTTTCCAACAGCACCAAGCGATACCCAGCAAAATCTGCGTAACGAGATGGTAAGCGTTCTGGAATCGATTGGTATTACCGTCGAAAGACAGCATCATGAGGTTGCCAGTGCAGGACAGGCAGAAATAGACATACGCTTCGATTCACTGGGAAAAATGGCAGACAAGGTCATGCTCTACAAATACGTGATCAAAAATGTCGCTTTCAGGCATGGCAAGACTGCAACCTTCATGCCAAAGCCGCTTTTTGGGGATAATGGTTCTGGCATGCATACGCATCAAAGCATCTGGAAGGATTCCAAAAACCTATTTGCAGGAGATCAATACGCAGGCATGAGCAAGCTCGCCTTGTATTACATCGGGGGAATCCTTAAGCACGCGCCTGCGTTGACCGCATTCTGTTCTCCAACGACGAATTCATTCAAGCGGCTTGTCCCTGGATTTGAGGCTCCGGTCAATCTCGTCTATAGTGCTAGAAACCGAAGCGCTGCCATACGTATCCCAACCTACAGCCAAAACCCCAAGACAAAGCGCATTGAGTATCGCTCTCCTGACCCTGCGTGCAACCCCTATCTTGCCTTTAGTGCGATGCTCATGGCGGGACTCGATGGCATCAAAAATAAGATAGATCCTGGAGAGCCAACTGATACTAATCTATATGCACTATCAGCCGAGAAAGCAAAAAAAGTAAAGTCGCTACCTAAGTCGCTTACCGAAGCGGTCACTGCGCTTGAAAGCGATCAGAAATTCCTTCTAGAGGGTGGTGTGTTCACTGCGGATCTTATCGAGGCATGGATCGATTATCTGAAGAAAAAAGAGGATGATGTGCGCAAGCGACCCCATCCCTGGGAATTCATGCTCTATTATGATGTCTGATGTTGCAGTAGTTAGTTTTTTTAATATTTCCCCGGGTTTAATTCCCCTACCTTTAGGTCGTTCAATAAAATGTCGGAATTCCACCATCTCTTGAAGAGGGGGTTTACCGTGAATACCGATCAACTGGAATTCCGAGCATGCTCAAATGTCTGAAATTGTCAATAGTTATTGTCTTTTGAAGACAATTACCGAGCACCCCGAAAATGTCGGAAGTTGCAAATTTTGATGGATTATTGTTACGACTTCCGAGCATGCTCAGAAACGCAGAATGTGTTTCTGACATTCACAAATTTTCGATGAACCACTCAATGTAAACTCACGGTCATATCACTAGTGTTTCACCGGTGTTTTTTGACAAAACATACACAGATCATTGGGTGGTAGTTTGTCGCAATGGCCGCAACCCCATAACTAACATTGGAGAGCAGCTCATGTAGTACTTTTTTAATAATCAGGAAGCCCCGCCTCTTTAGGGCGGGGAGGAGGTCACTTCTTAAGCTTTATAACCAGCGCAGCTATACTTGGTGTATGCTTCGAAAAATAAGGATAAATATCGATCAAAGAGAAAAAATAGTGTCATCATTGCCTCTTATTATCTCAGTAAATTCAGAATCTGACTATTCTGGAGCAAAAATAATCCTTGAAAATCATCCTCATTCACTCAAGGGAATTGAGCTATCCTTAACGTTAGCAAAAAATCTACAAAGTGAGATACAAGCATCGCAAATATCATATCTATCAATTCATCTTGATGAGCCTTTGCATGAAAATATCTTCAAACCATTTTTTCAAAAACATAGGGTAGTCGAGATTTTTCTGCCGGCATCGCTCTTTGTACCAAATTCCCTGCGACTGCTCAAGGGCGCAAGCAAGATAATCCTAAATGTAAGGGGAGAATCCGAACTGAACCAAGTACATCCCTTTATCAGCGAGATGATTCTTCTCTCTATCTTCCCACTCATTCAAGGGGCACCCTTCTGCAAAATTCCAATCGAGCATTCATTGGAATTCTATGAGCACACCAATGCAAGCAGCACAATAGAAAATCCAAAAAAAACACAGGCATGCCCCACGTGCGCATTTATTGGTCATACTGCATGCCATGAGCAAGGATTTAGTCCAACTCCCTTATCAGACAAAGAAAAATACAAGGAGGCAATGTTTTTTTTAGATGATGAAAATCCTACTGCTCGCTTTTAACGTCCAGGAAGACATCTACCCACTGGGTTTATCGTATTTGAAGGCATACGCCCAAAAATTTCATCCTGATGTCGAGATAGCTATCAGGGAATTCACCTTTGGTAATAGGGCTAAATATACAACGAACAAGAATCTCGAACTTCAGGCTCTTTCATACATCATGCTAGAGAAGCCAGACCTTGTCGCATTTTCATGCTATATCTGGAGCTCAGAGATGATAAGGGATTTTACTAAGGCGATAAAGCAAGCTTTGCCAAACACAAAAATAGTCCTTGGGGGTGTTGAAGCGTCTCAAACAATGCTCGATGATTCCATTGATTTCATGATCCAAGGAGAAGGCGAGATAGCATTCAAGGAAATCATCGATCATCTGAAGGGGACTTTACGACAAGAGCAGATACACAACATACTCTACTATGAAAATGGGTCGCTCCAAAAAGGCCCATCCATTTTTATTGAAAATCTCGACGAAATTCCTTTTCCGTATTCGGGGAAAGGCGTAAAAAAATATACTGCCCTTCGCCTTGAAACAAGTAGAGGGTGTCAATTCGACTGCTCATTTTGCCATTACGCAGCCATACCGCTTCGCTATTTTTCAATGCCTTATCTGGAGAAGGCCATCGCATTCCTATTCGAGCACTATGAATTTGAATACTTGACAATCCTTGATGGGACGTTCAATTCAAACAAGGAGCGCATGTTTTTGATTTTGGATATAATTGAAAAAAATAACATATATTCTAAGAGAAAAGCGAAAATACACTGCGAGATGCGCCCAGAGCTCCTTGATGAGCCAACAATTATCAAATTGCAGAAATACTCTTACAAGATAGAGATCGAGCTTGGCCTGCAATCCATCGATTCAGCAGTCCTTAAGGCAGTGAAGCGGCCAACGTCGCTCGAGCGCGTAAAAAATACGCTTGCTCTGCTTGATAGTTCTCATCTGGAATACAAGATTGATCTGATGTATGGGTTGCCACAAGATACCTTTTTTAAATTCCTGCTCTCAACTCGATTCGTGCTGCGCAACGCGAAGAGGCAGGATAGTTTGGTCGCTCATCATTACATGCAACTTAACAATACCGCATCAGAAAATACCGATGAACAAAAACGCTACAGCGAGACGCATAGCAGCATGGTCGTGCATACCAAAACCCAGGATGCTTTTGATATCTTCAAGACAAAATTATTCATGGATATGATCAATGAGGAATTGATACTCATCAAAACACTGGAAAGAATGTGGCGAATGGATGGATAAAAAAACGATCGGAATTGCATTGTGTATTGGGTTGATACTGGTAGGGTGCTCTGCAAATCAGGACGTTCAAACTACCGAGTTGGGTATTGGGTCATCATGCACATCTGCTGATGAATGCATGCTTCCCATGGAATTTGCAATCCAGTCAAATTGCCCATTCGCATCTGTATGCATCGATAGCAAGTGTGCGGTGGTCTGTCCATTATACGCTCATGATCCAAATCCAGAAATAAGCGAGAGCTATGCAAAAGCGTGCGAGAAAAATGACGATTGTGATTGCGCCGAGAGGAATGGAAGATCGCTTGAATGCCTATGCCATGGGAATAAATGCGTATCAGTAGAGGCTCGGTGATTTACTTTATGGGCTTGTGGAAACGATGGTCAGCGGCACAAAGGTCGAGCACAGTTTAATTTGATAAAGAAAAACACTCATTCCGTGCTTCGCACAACATTTAGTGCGATGCCTTCGCTCTCTCAACAGTACGCTACGGCTTCGCCTAATGATAATAGGCAGTGGGGCTGAGCGCAGCGAATGCCGCACAAAGTGCGAGCGAATTTTGTCGCTCCGAAGAAGCCGCTGACCCGAGCGATAGCGAGTATTTCCCCCCAAGCCCTAATTCGAAATAATCTTTAAATACCCGCTCCTCCTCTTTTTTTGATTATGGATTCGCTAAAAAGCAAAAATATCATTATTGGGGTCACTGGAAGCATTGCATGCTACAAAGTGCTTGACATAATCAAAAAGCTAAGAGATCAGGGAGCCAATGTGCATGTCATCATGACGCACTCGGCAGTGCAGCTTGTGGATAAAAAGGAATTTGAGAAAGCAAGCAACAATATGGTGCGCACCGAAGTTTTTGAGCCAAACGTTGATTACAAATCTTACCTAAGAAAAGATGAGCCAATAAAGCATATTTCATTGGCAGACATAGCCGATCTATTTTTGGTATGCCCCGCAACAGCAAATGTCATAGCAAAATTAGCACATGGCATCGCTGATGATCTTTTGACAACGAGCATACTCGCGACCTCTGCCACTGTTCTTATCTGTCCTGCGATGAATGTGAAGATGTGGAAGCATCCTATAACTCAAAAAAATGTTAAAACGCTCAAGGAATGCCGATATGAATTTGTCGACCCAGAAAAAGGAATGCTTGCCTGTGGCTATGAGGGGATTGGAAGGCTTGCGAATCCTCTGAAGATCACTCAAAGGATCAGCGCGATAGTCCAGAGAAGAAATAATTTGACTGGCAAAAAAATAGTGGTGAGTGCCGGAGCAACATCTGAAGAGATAGATCCCATTCGGGTAATAACGAATAAAAGCTCGGGGAAGATGGGAACCTACATTGCCGAAGAAGCTTTTTTGAGAGGGGCACAGGTCACTTTGATCCGGGGGGCAAACTCCGTTACTCCCCAATATCATCTCAAAGAAATTTCAATATCATCGGTCTCTGACCTATTCAAAGCTATGAAAGACCAGATAAAAGATGCGGATGTAGTCATCCATTCTGCCGCGGTATCTGATTTTACGACTGCAAAAAATGAGGGTAAGATAAAAAGCACAAACAAACTGCATCTTGAACTCCAGCCAACCACCAAGATCTTTGAAAAACTAAAAGGCCTCAACAAAAATATCATGCTCATTGGATTTAAAGCCGAATATCAAGTATCTGAAAAAGAACTGATAGCGCGAGCGTATGATCTGCTGCAATCGGCCAACGCCGATTATGTGGTTGCCAACGATGTCGGGAAAAAGGAGCGAGGCTTTGATGTGGAGACCAATGAGGTGTTTATTGTTGATAAGAAAGGAAAATCCAACCACATCGAATTAGCCGATAAGCGCTTTATTGCAAATAAAATTCTTGACCTGATACGATGAAAACTGCATCTGCTTTCGCTCCTGGAAACATTAGCTGTTTTTTTGTGATCAAACGAACAAGTAATCCAATGACCTCTGGGTCGCTTGGTCTGGGATTTACAATCAACAAAGGGGTGCAGGTATCAGCAGCTCAATTACCAAATCGAAATGAAAAAGATAAAGTACTCTTCAATAATAAAAGCATCAATTTTCCAACAGTACTTTCAGTCATCAAAAAACTTGCAAAAAAGCCGGTTTTGGTGAAAATAAGAACTGACCTCCCTCTGGGTTCTGGATTTGGAGTGAGCGGAGCGTCTGCTTTGGCGCTCTCATACGCCCTCAATAAACTCTTTGGACTAAACAAAACAAAAAAAGAGCTGGCGATGGTCGCGCATAGCGCTGAAGTTGAGAATCTGACAGGGCTTGGGGATGTGACTAACCAATATCTGGGAGGATTCCTTGTAAAGTATGAATCGAGCTATAAATTCAAAGCAAAACGGCTACCCTTTGCAGGAAAGATGATCCATTATCGGGTTTTTTCAGCACTCAAGACCAAATCGATAATCCAAGACAAGATGCGCAAGGATCAGATAAACAAAATCGGCCTGCAAAAGCTGGTTCAATTAAAAAAAACTAAGAAGAAGAATATACTGCTACCTCATATCATCGACCTATCATATGAATTTGCCGACGAATCGGGGCTTTTGCAGGACCAGCGCGTAAACAATGCAATAGACTCGCTACGAACAAAAGGAGGCCATGCGTCGATGATCATGCTTGGAAACTCTGTTTTTTCAGATACTCCATTCCCCGGATGTAAAAAGGCGATAATCAGCAATCGGGCAGCCCATTTATTATGAATCATTGATGATCTATCACAATCATCGCTATCATTAACTCTGAGTCTAAAGAAAATAAATAACAGGCAACCAAAAATGAAAATCCCAAGATCCCATCCAAGATATGAATCGCTTAAAACCAGAGACAAAATAGTTGAAGGGGTCAATAAGGGAATAACTTCTTTGCAGGGGCTCACGGCGCATGGTCGAGGAGAAGCCTTTGACTATCTTCTAGGGGAAAAAACGAGTAAGCCAGCAATGCTTTCCATTGAAGCAGCGGCTCATTTGCTTCTGAATGCAAAGCATCCGGTCATTTCAGTGAATGGGAATACAGCTGCTTTGGTCTCAAGGGATTTTGTCCAGCTATCGAATACTCTAAATGCCCCTCTGGAAATAAACATTTTCCACTCTTCAAAAAAAAGGGAAATTAAAATCAGGGATGAATTGCAAAACAATGGTGCAAAGCGAATTCTGATGCCGCAAAAGGCCTGTACACTGAAACATCTGAAAAGCAATCGAAGATTCGTAAACAAAGATGGCATTTACAAGGCAGATGTGGTTTTTGTTCCTCTTGAAGATGGAGATAGAACTGAAGCGCTCATCAAAAATGGCATGAAAGTGATTGTCGTCGATCTAAATCCACTTTCAAGGAGCGCTCAGAAGGCCACCATCACCATTGTCGATAATATAATTCGCGCTGTTCCATTGCTTGTTGAAACAATAAAAAAGATGAAGCAAAAGAAGATTACACCGACAAGTCAAAAATTTGACAATAAAAAAAATCTGCAGGAATCGCTTCAAATAATGCTCACAAGGCTCAGATAAGCCCTGTAATCTTTAGGAAATTGGCGAACAATTGCTTTCCAGTCTTCTCATACTCATCTTTTATTTCTTTGTATTGCTCAAGCAGCCGCTTCTTATCTAGTTGCTTAAGATCATCATCTTTCATTAGCCAATCCTTGATCATGTTTGGTGTCAGTTCCATGTGCCCCTGGATGCCATACGCGTTATCCTGCACCTTTACCAATTGATTTCTGCACCATTTTCCCGATGCTAAAAGCTTCATGCTCCTTGTCAGCTCCACCGTTTCCCCATGTAGGTGGAAAATCGGTCTTGGAAATGAAATGCCTTCCAAAAGGGCATCATTGCTCTCTTTTTCTAGAAAAAAATATTCATTGTTTTGATCCTTAAATCCTATCTCTTTTACTGGGCTTCTTATTACGCTGCCGCCGGCCGCCTTTACGAGCGTCTGAAGGCCTAGGCATATGCCAAAATACGCGACGCCACTTTGCAGCGCTTTTTTTATCTGCATCAATTCTGTTTGCATCTTTTTGGTGTAATCATTTGCGCTATCGGGACCGCCAAGGACTACTAATGCTTTGTAATCAAGAGGATTTGGAAACTCATCGCCTGCATCCAGATCAAAAATCGAATAGGTCAGATCATGTTCTTTGAACAGTGATTCCAAAGCACCAGGCCCTTCTCTTGGGCAGTTCTTGATCACCGCAATGTCTATTTTTTTCATGGATCTTTTTTATTTTGTTTTATTTGAGAGATAGCATCATTTATTTTAATTTCACTGCTTGTTGATTCGATAAAATGCAGTAATGGCGTCGATCCAAATGACTACTCTTCTAATGCTTCAGCCCAACGATCCAAAACCCAA
>CAZFPU010000048.1:9851-12464 GCA_964521145.1 uncultured Methanosarcinales archaeon
TTCTTAATAAAACCCAATTCTTAATAAAACCCAATTCTTAATAAAACCCAATTCTTAATAAAACCCAATTCTGTGATCTATTGCCAATTTTTTGCTTTATTTCTTAAAAAAAAGATCGAAACGCTTCCTTTTTATTTCCCTAAAATATGTGGCAAGATATCCCTCAAGTCTTTTTTCTCTATAACCACATCAGCGACCTTCTTGAGCTCATCGTGCCTGCAGTTGAACGCAATTCCTAGGCCCGCTTCCTGTATTATCTTCATGTCGTTGAGATAATCTCCAACAAACACGCATTCTTCCAATTTGAGGTTTTCTCGCGCTGCTATCTCGTGCAACGCATGCGTTTTTCTCTCCATGTCATATTTGGTCGCATCGATTCGCTCTATTACATTATTTTTGTCGAAGTGGAGGTGGCTGATGTAGACATCATCAAAAATTGTTTCAAAATCAGGAATGCATTTTTCCAAAAGGACACTTATTGAGCCAGAGATTACTGCCAATTTCAGCCCGGCTTTTTTTAGTTCGCTGATTGTTTCCAATGCTCCAGGCATCAATGATACACTATCGCATGCTTTGAGAAATCCCTCTTTTGTTGCTTTTTTCTCCCGCCACAATAACGCATCATGGTTCGCCCATTCTTCATAGGTTATGTTCCCATTGAGAAATTCCTCTTTTGCGGCCTCTCTTTTTGCCTTATCGGTCTTGAAGTAATCATGGAATAGCTGCCAGGAAAATGTAAGGTTGTCGATCAAGGTCCCATCCACATCGAAGCAGACTAATTTGTATTTTTGCATCAAGAAAGAGTTTTGGCGCTTCTTTTTAAGATATTCGCTGCCCTACATAATTACCGTAATTTATCATTTGTCTAATTTACTTATAGCTAATAATTTTTGGGCTGATCTAACTTTTGATTATTGAAAATTTCGCAAAGAAATTTTTGGGTTCAATACCCCGCACTTCAGTGCGAAATTTTCAATCCCGCAAATTCGCTATCAGATGCGAAGGGCGTAAAACCCCGCCCTTTAGGGCGGGGATAGCCCTGAGCGCGAATTTGCGTTATTCGAAAAATCCTGCCAGAATTAATCTTTAGTGGGGGGCGAATAGTACTTGCGGTTTAGCAATGCATCGGAGGTCAATGCGCCTCTAAATCCGGTTATACTACCAACCAAGGCCGGAAGTCCGACATTCACATGAGTGGAAATGCTTTTGTAATAGGTGGCTATTGAGGCATCAATAGAGCTCAGTAGCGAAGACATGGCGTGCGTAATCTGTGCATCGAACACATAACCGGCAAGAGCTCCTGCAGCTCCATACAGTGCGGCCGATGTAAGCCTATCGCCTATAGTCGCGGGTCGTCTTTGACTCTCAATAATTTGACTAAGATCAGTTACCACAGACCTATCGTAACGGTTCGACTATAAATTTTTTTCCATGGAGAAGCCTTTTTCTTCGTGAATCGCTGTTGAATTTTGTCTAATTCTCTTTCTCAAAGAAGCAAATTCACTGATTAATTAATCACTTAAGTTAATTAAGTATAGCATCAAAAAACTACAATAGAAACAACAATATTTAAATACTAGTTGCTATATTTGTTTACTAATATACAAAAAAGGATACTAATTTAATAAAAACTAAATTAGTATGGAGTTATATCATGGAAATGAGCCAAATGTTTACTGAACAGAAATGGAACATCATCAAATGCCTAAGCCAAGAACACTTAAGCCCTTTACAGTTATCAGAAAAACTAGACAGCACTATGGCAAATATCAGCCAGCAGCTTAAGCTCTTAGAAGCTGCCAATCTGGTGCATAAAAGAAAGATAAAGAATCGCGATAAAGGAAAGCCGCGTTCATTGTTTTCATTGACTGATGATTTTGTATTTTTAGTTCCAGCAATGAATAATTTCGCTGGAAAAAAGCTGCTCAAAGCGACCAATCACCACAAGATCATGCTGCGCATCTGGTTTCTAAAAAACGAGCAACTCCATTACCCTTTGGAGAAATTGTATTGGCGCCTTGAGAAGAGTTTTGATTCGATAGAAGCGATCTTAGTGGATGAAGTAAAGAATCAGATCATCGTGGTTTCTGATAACCTGGACGTAAAAACGTGCTTTGAAGGGGTTGAGGCTCCCATCGCGCTTATGCCTACCAAATCAAAGGCAAGGTTGTTGGAGTCATCGATCACCATTTTCGATCGCATCCATGTGTGATTTTTTACCAGTATGTTTTACGATTATATTTTCAATTGATGATCATAGGATGATGCTTTGAGAAAGCAGGGCATTGGCGTTTGTAGCCAGTATCGTTTCTGCTTTTAGAATTAAGAATGAAATAAGATAGCGCAAGCTATGCAAAAAGCGTAAGCGAACATGAAAAGAGAAATCGTAGTGTCAATTGGACTTTTCTTACTTCTAGCGCTTAGCTGCCTGCCCATTTTTGCGGTCGATCCTGCTAATCTAGTGGTGTCCCAAGGTGGGAACTTGACGGCGCTCTTTATCAGCACGTCAGGGGCTGGTTCAAGCAGCGCACGCTGGCAAGGATACTATGGGAATGTCACCGGGGGAGTAGCGCTTTCAGATGCATACAACCACTCGCTCTATACCTGGAGCCT
>CAZFPU010000049.1:0-12329 GCA_964521145.1 uncultured Methanosarcinales archaeon
TATTCTTAACTTTTGATAGGATGACCAAATATGCAGATTTCTCAGACCCTTCAAATAATCTTTTTGAAATTTTGTATTTTTTCATTTTTAAACGGTTGTTGTGGAACTGCTACTACTTCTCTGACTGGTTTGTTTATTTCTCCACCTATTTATAATTTCCCCTGCCGTTCCTCCTTTTCCAGCCTCTTCTCTTAAATCTCCCCAAATTCCACAGTTACACCTGCTTCCACTTCCTCCCCCGCCCTTTCCATTTGTTGTAGTCTTTTCATCCTTACTTTGATCAACCTGTGAAAAATATTGTAAGTATCTTACGGAATCATAATATGCCTGGATATTTTTTGAAGAACCTCCACTGAAAGAAAATATAGGCCAATGGTCAAACATTCCACGACCGCTTTCTACCAAGCCGTTTTCAGTCGTCCTGTAGAGATGATGATTTAGATGGGGCCAAGGTGTCTTTGGATCAAAAAGATCGTATCTTATTGCATCCCAACTTCCATCTTCTAGTTGCCGAGCAAGCCCTCCCAATCTCCACTTTCCTGTAACTCTGTGGATAGGGCTATCAGCAGGAAAATCACCAAGGTCTTTGTAACCATGTTCTTTAAGAAGTTCTACATTCCTACTTGCCCTTATAAAATTTGGAACTCTCGCCGCATCAATATGCCAAAACCATCTAATCCATAAAAATAAATAATACTAACACTTCAAGCAAATAGGTGGTGGTTTAGCAACATGAAAAAGGATGTAAATCTTAAATTGCTAGGGCTTCTTCTAGTCGTCATATTAGGATTCACTGCATACTTATCATTTTCTCAAATGAAAATGGGATGGCTTTCAAAAGACTTGGAAGACACGAACAAAAGCCTTAGCGCAGTAACCGCACAGGCAATAGCTTTAGACACCCAAGCAAACCAAATCAACGCAAGCAAGGAACAAATACAGAAAGATCGTGAAAATCTGGAATCAAAATACAATCAGCTATCTCAAGAAGTCGAGCAGCTAAAAAAAGACAAGGAAACCCTAGCAGAAAGTTTAGGAGTTGCCAAATCTGGCTTAGAAACAACCAAAGCAAGTTTAGCGCAAAGAGAACAAGCATACACAATCCTATTCCAGCGATTCAAAGAAGTTGAAACCGCTTTAGAAAACACAAACGATCAAGTTGCATCCCTCTTCGCAAAACTAAACAAAGCCTGTTCAAAACTCTCAGAAGAAAATCAAAAAGACTGCAAATAAAAACTCCTAAACCCCCACATTCCAAAGCAGCAAGACAACAACCGTAAAGCTCAGTATCCCTGTTATGAAAAACATCGGTTTTCCTTCACGCTCTCTTGGCAGGCTTTCTCGAACAACCTGATAGAGCAGCCCGCCCCCGATAAGCCCTAGCATGACGGTATCTCCTGCCAATCCAAACTCGGCAAGGGTTGCAAGCAGCGCTCCTAAGGTTGCTGCGCTCGCTGAAAATATCCGAACGCGCTTATTGTCAGCAACCCTTCTAGGCAGGGAATCTATGATGATATGCAAAGTCAATGGGACAAACAAAAGCAATGCCCCTGCCACGCTATCTTCTGCGAGCTTTACCAGGACAAATCCAACAACGAAAAAATAGACAAACGATACTGAGGAGTGGATTATCACGTGCTCGATCCTTAACTGCTGGCCATGAAAGCGCTGATGAATGAATTTCTCAATGAGATGAAATGTCGCGAACCCAAAAAGAACTGAGAGGAAGAGCAGCTTGTGCACTTCGAGCGCTCCTTTATAGACCTCTGGCAAAAGCACGAGGAAGATATAGGAAACAGAAACGCCGGCAGAGAATGAAATGAACTTGAGCTTTCCATGTGTGATCTTTAGAAATATCCCTTCGGTAAAATAGTCAACTATGCTTAATATGACTGCAAGTATCTGACCGAACATGAAAACCTCTTTTTTAGGGGATTTTGCGTTTTATGGTATTTAAAAGTATCTTATTAGAATTTTATCAGACACTATTAATAGTGACCCCCTAAAGGGGTGGGCTTGCCGATTATTAAAAAAGCACAACATGAACTGCTCTCCAATGTGCTTAGTTATTGGGTCCAAGTCATTGCGCCAAACTGCCACCCAATGAAACCATATATGATTTTTAGTAATCAACCTGAAGGTAGGAGGGGTTAAACCCCTAGTGCACTAAGAATCAGATCTTGTCTGGCTCGGTTACCGTCCTTGCCTCGGTAATGTTTCCCGTATTGACACTACCTTTCCTGGAAATATAGATGATATGGGCTTCTTCATCGGCGCACGTTTGATGTTCAACCCCTTTGGGCATAAAAAGACATTCTCCCTCTTTTAGTCTAAATTCCTTGCCCTTGATCCTTACGATAAATTCTCCTTTTACGCTTAAGAATACTTCATCTTCATCTTCATGGTGATGCCAAGGAAGTTCCCCCTTGCATTTAACAACCTGAAAATTGCAATCATTCAATTCCCCGATGACTTTTGGGGACCAATACTCATCAAAGAGGGAAAGCTTCTGGACAATATTTATTTTTTTGATTTCTTCCATGGTATCCATTACATCGGACAGGTCAATTTCCCAAGCTCAGTACTCCACACTTCGTTGTTCTCAGAATAATCGATTGGTAATTCGATCAGGACCGGGCCTTTTTCAGATAGCGCTTTTTTCAAGATAGATATCAATTCGCTTGCCTTACTTACCTTATATCCCTTAGCCCCATACGCCTGCGCGTACTTGACAAAATCGGGGTTTGAATAATCAAGCCCAAAATCCTTGAAGTTCATGTTTTGCTGTTTCCATTTGATGAATCCATACGCATTATCATTGAGGATCAGGACAACGACATTGAGTTTGAGTCGAACCGCAGTCTCTAATTCCTGCGAATTCATCATAAAGCCGCCATCGCCAACAACGGCAAGCACTTTCCTATCAGGATGTACCATTTTTGCGGCCATCGCACTCGGTAATCCCGCACCCATGGTGGCTAGCGAATTATCGAGGAGAAATGTCCCGATAGTATACGTCCTACAATGTCGTGAGAACCATAATTTGTATATACCATTATCCAAACACAAAATGTCTTCTTTTCCAAGAACTGATCGAACATCAGAAACGATCCTTCTTGGCTTCATGGGAAATGAATCATCTTTTGCGCCTTCTTCAAATAAGATGCGATTGAGGTCTTTCTTTATCTTCTCTTCATAGTTTCCATTGTGCTTGTATCCTTTCAGTTCCAGGCCAAGCATATCAAGCGATGAAGCGATGTCACCAGTTATTTCAACGATGGGATTGTAATATGTATCAGAATCAGAGGGATTGAAATCAATGTGCAGGATCTCCTTATCTAAATTCTTGTTCCAAACCGATGGCGGATGCTCGACTTTGGAATAGCCGATAGTGATTATCAGGTCTGAGCGCTCAACCACGCAGTTCACGTAATCTTTTCGATGCAGGCCAAACGCGTACAAAGAATTCTTATGGTCATCGCCCAATGCCCCTTTCCCAAGCTGCGTGTGGATGACATATAAATTGGTTACATCGCAGAATTTTCGCAAGCTATCATGCACCATGTTGCGCTGGCCACGACTTGAAACAATGATTATGGGATTTTTCGCTTTCCTTATCTTATCCGCGGCGATCTTTATTGTTTTTTGAGCGGGAACTGGCCTTCGTACTCTTCCTGGCTTTTGCGCCTTGAACATTTCTTCCACAGTTTCGTGCGCGATATCTTCAGGAAGCTCAATATGACATACTCCTTGCCTTTCAGTTGTTGATAACTTGAAAGCCCCTCTGATCTCCATGGGAATGCTCTTTGGACCCTGGATCTGTACCGCTCGCTTGGTGATTGGCCTCATCATGTTCACCACATCAATGACCTGAAAAGAAGCCTGCCAGTTATCTCTGATTGCCTTTTGTCCGGTGATCGCAAGCATTGGCATGCCCCCTAGTTGCGCATGCGCAATTCCCGTAACAAGATTGGTAGCTCCCGGCCCCAAAGTAGACATGCAAACACCCACTTTCCCAGTCAGTCGTCCATAGGTAGCTGCCATGAACGCCGCGGCCTGCTCATGCCTATTGAGAATTAATTTGATCTGCTTTGATTTTCGGATGCTTTCGACAAGATCAAGATTTTCTTCCCCAGGAACCGCAAAAATGTATTCAACGCCTTCCTCTTCTAGGCATTTCACAAACAGATCAGAAGCTTTCAATATACCACCCTTGAGATGGTTGAGGGTTTGATGAGTTTAAAAGAATTGTGGAAGTAGACAGATGGGAATAAAAAGGGCATCAAGCGCCCGTCCAGAGGCACTGGTTAGCTTGTTCAAAGCAGTATAGATTTGATTCATAATGGGATGCTCTTTTTATTAATTATTTAAATTTTTTTACTGAATTTGAGAAATAAAGGAAACTATTTCTTTTTATTACGGGTTTCCAGATAAACCACATTGTTAAGCTGCGGCGAGGACCACTGCATTAGCCTATCATAATGCTGCCTATCATTGAAAATTACCTGATATCGTGCAAATGCATACCTAAGCTCTCTCTGCGCCTTTCTCCATTCCGATCTAGTAAAAATAGGAGGGCCTCCTCTTTGCAATATGCTTTCTCCTGAATGCTCGTAGTAAAAAATATGCTGAGCCAGCTCACCTACGTACCTGATTTTTTTATCAGTTATTTTGCGCAGAGGAGCTTGGAAATGAATAGGATTTGCAGTATATGCAACAACAGGCCCTTCTTTTATCTTGGCTGACATGGGATCAGGAAGATTAAGAACTTCTATCTCCCTTTCAAAAATCTGCGCATCATCTATTGTTTGTCTTTTGTATGGGATATTCATTTCAAGCGTGAATCCAAGTTCACTTAATCACTTATCAATTGTTTTTGCTCGCTGCCAACTCCGTGTGCCCCCATAAAAATCTCTCGATGTGGTTACCAGATCTCCTAAGAAAAGGATATCTACTGCAAGAAACTCGTTCACCATGTCTGTTGGAAATCCCAGCTTTGTCACTCTTGTGTCTAAATAGCCTTCAGGAATTGAAGAAAATTCGGCGACTGCCTTACCCCAAGTCCTATGCAAAAGCTTTTCTTCAGGTACATTGTGCAGCCCATAGTCATAAGCGTTAAAAATACGTTTTGCATGATCCAATAGTGTTTGCTTTTGAGCAGAATCGTTTCTATCTGCATTTGCATAAGCAAGTTCATATGCGGCAATTTCTGGCAATACCTTTGAAGCTGCATCAATCTGCGGCACTTTTTTAGAAGAAATTAAGGGGGGAAATGGTTTTAAACCGTCTGGAGATTCCTGATCGTTAGGTCTAAGCCTTCTATCATAGGCAACCGAGCGCGTGTAGCTTGCCCAGAGTTGGTCCAGATACTCGCCAAAAGCTGTATAAGCTAGAGGATCCTTAAAGGAGCGATATAAAGAAGAAGCCTTCTCCATAACTTTCCGAGTATCTTTTATTTGTCTCGCTTCCTTGCGTCCATGCATTTTGAAATGATCCGAGCGCAGCTCTGAAGCTCCTTGCAATAAATCCTGCACTATTTGTGAAATATCAGTTGCCATCGACCATCGAGAGAAATAAGATTTATAAAACTTTCCATTAAATATTACTATTGAGTGATAACAAAGGAATCACTAGTAGGCCGGCTTTACTTATGCTCGTACACATTGAGTGCCTTCACATTCGCAAACTCTTTCAACGCATATTCAGACAACTCACGACCTAATCCACTATCCTTAATCCCGCCAAAGGGCATCCTTGGGTCTGATTTGACTATGCTGTTGATGAAAACGGCTCCTGCTTCAATTTGTAAAGCCATTTATTTTGCTCTCTCTAGATCCTTGGTCCAGATGCTTGCTCCCAAACCATAAGGAATATCATTTGCTATAGCGATCGCATCTTCTTCCTCATTAAAAACAATGATCGCGGCTATTGGTCCAAAGGTCTCATTGGTAACAATTTCCATATCGGGAGTAGTGTCCATGATGACGGTTGGAGCGTAATAATAGCCAACCTCTCCTAGTCTTTTTGCACCGGTAAGCACGGTCGCTCCTTTTTTTATCGCATCCTGCACTTGTTTTTCTATGGATTCCAATGCCTGCTTGTTTACTAGTGGTCCTAAATTGGTCTTTTCGTCTGTTGGGTCTCCTACCACTAATGCAGATGCTTTCTCAGCAAATAATCTTGAAAATTCAGAAACTAAAGATTCATGCACGATGAATCTCTTTGCGGCAATGCAGCTCTGCCCGTTATTGATGAATCTGCCCACAACAGCCATCTTCGCCGCAAGTTCAACATCGGCATCTTTTAGGACGATGAATGGGTCTGATCCACCTAACTCCATGACCATATGCCTCAGATGCTTTCCCGCTGCTTCTGCGATCTTTTTTCCTGCCTGCGTACTTCCGGTTAAAGAAACACCGTGCACGAATGGCGATGCGATGACTTCAGCAACACTCTCGTGATCCGCAATTACTGTTCGAAATACATTTTTTGGGAACGCCGCTTCCATGAACGCCTCTTCAATTGCTAAAGCGCATTCGGAAACATTGCTTGCATGTTTTAGAATACCAGCGTTTCCAACTAAAAGGGTAGGAATTGCGAATCGAAATGCCTGCCAGAAGGGGAAATTCCAGGGCATTATTGCCAGAATGACACCCAGGGGCTGAAGAATGACTCTGTGGTCCTTCCCATCAACGATCTTGACATCATCTTGCATCCATGCTATTGCATTATCGGCATACACATCACAGCAAAAAGCGCATTTTTCGACTTCTGAGCGAGAATCCTTAATTGGCTTTCCCATCTCTTTTGTTATGGTCCTTGCATACTGTTCCTTGTTTTTTCTAAGAATGGCGCATAATTTCCTAAAATAAACGGCTTTTTTGGAGACTGGAACATCTTTCCACAAAAGATAGGCCTCATTAACCTCGTTTAGAATTTGCATGACCTGCTTTTTTGGCATGGTCTCGAATTCTTGTATCTCTTCTTCGGTTGCCGGATTTATGGTTTTAAATTTCATGGTAGCCTCGACGATATGCAGCTTTTTTGGTTTATTATACTTTTTGGTTTGTTCGGCCCAATTTTAAGACCTCGAAGTGTTATTTTACCAATAATTAATAAATCATACTCATTACTAGAATAAAATTAAAGATTAAATGCAATTAACAATAATACATAATAATACCCTAATAATAGATCGTCCCTAACATGAAACTAAAACAAAAACCAGAAGACTTCAAAGTCCAGGAATTAAGCAGCCTTGCGATCCAAAAGCAAGGTCCCTTCAAGGTTTATCTTCTCGAGAAGAAAGGAATGGAGACTTTAGCTCTGCTTAATTATTTGTCAAAACGAAATAAGATAATAAGAAATGAGATCGGAATTGCTGGGCTTAAGGATAAGCATGCCGTCACGTCCCAATATATCACGATTCCTGCTAAATACGAGCCAAAAACACTCAAGGAAGCCAATTTTTCCCTCAAATTCATGGGCTACGCTGACCATCAGCTTGAGCATGGCGATCTCTTAGGCAATCATTTCGAGATAACGGTTCGTAGTTTGAGTCAAAACGAGATCGCACCCATTGAAAAACGAATCCAGGAATTAAAGGTACTTGGCGTTCCCAATTATTTCGATAGCCAGCGGTTTGGAAGCACGATCAAAGGCAAATTCATCTTCAAGGAAGTTTTGAAGGGCAATATTGAGCAGGCTCTGAAGCAATTTCTTACATCATTTACGAAATCAGAGAATAAGAAGATCAAGAATGAAAAACGGCATATTTTGGATCATTGGAAAACGCTTGAAACCATCCAATCCAATATTCCTGCTTTGAGCAAGATAATCAAGGAGTATCAAAGGACGAAAAGCTGGAAAAAAGCGTATTTAGCTATTAATTTCCAGTTGCGCGAGCTATTTGCGAAAGCATATCAAAGCTATTTGTGGAATGAATCAGTAAAAGAGATTATTAGGGAGCATGTTCCTTCAAAAAACCTGCAGTTTGTCCCCTATGTGTTAGGTTCTTTAACGTATCCAAAAGACGTTTCGCCAGACAATTTGAAGATAATACCTTCTACTATGATAACAATAGGTACCGATTCGCTCTATTCAGATGCTGATAAGGCAATAATCGAGAAAGTGCTTACGAAGGAAGGAATGACTTTATCTGAGTTCACCAAGGACAATATGCTCGGGTATTCGATGGCTTCATTTACGCGGGAGGTTTTTCTAAAGCCGCAGGATTTTTCAATTTCGAAGCCAGTGGTTGATGAATTAAATGATAAAGGTGCTAGGACAAAATTTAAGATAATGCTTTCGTTTAGTTTGCCTAAAGGTAGTTATGCGACGATTGTGACTAAGAAATTGTTTAATAAGTGATGGTAAAACTGTATCTGTTCGGATTCGGGATTATTTTTCTAAGTTTACTATTTGTTTTTGCAAACTGGAAGTTTTTTTCAGCCATAACGAATCCATACTTAGTTATGCTTATTTTGATTGTATATCTTGCAGTATTTTTCGGAAGTTTGATATCTCTCTTGAAAATTCATTTACCAGATTCAAAGATCACAAGAAGAATCAAGAAAGCATATGAATGGATAATAGGCGGATTGTAAAATTATTAATAAAAATAGAAAAAAAATAAAAAAAATCGATAGAATCTAAGATCGAGTTCTAGGAACTACATACTCTTCTTCTTCGAATAGCAATCTCTGCAAAATACTGCTCGTCCTGCTGATGGCTTGAACGGAACTTCACAGTCCTTGCCGCATTCTGAACAGGTTGCTTTGTGCATCTCTCGAGGACCGAAGTCTCTTCGAAATCCGCCACCGCCGCCACCGCCTTGGAAATTTCCCATGCTGCTTAACCTCCTTCTGATATATACATACTAGAAACCGTAATCTTTCTGATATGCTAAGGCATAGTACCCCCTTGCAGTATATAAATCTTTGCCTTGTTTATCGTCTGGATGGGAAATTACCCCGATTCAATGAACAATCGCTACCCTAAGAAACCCTTATAAATAGGCGGTTCTCCTTCTTCGTTAGGAAAGCAAATGGAAGATAAAAAAAGAAACATATGGATCATCGGCGCGATAGTTGTCGCAGTATTAGCTGTTATTGCGTATTTTGTGCATAAGAACAAAAAATAGAATTCTAGAAGCAAAACATATTTAATCTTCTTTTTTACTTGCAATCCCATGAAACAATATCTTGATGCCCTAAAACACGTTCTTGAAAAAGGAGTCGATAGGAAAGATAGGACTGGAGTTGGCACCAGAGCTATTTTTGGCATGCAGATGCGCTTTGACCAAGAAGATGGCTTTCCTGCGATCACTACCAAGAAATTGGCGTGGAAAGCTACTGTCTCTGAATCGTTGTGGTTCATTGAAGGGTCAGGCGATGAAAGACGATTGGCTGAGATCCTGTATGGAACAAGGGATCCATCCAAAAAGACCATCTGGACTGACAATGCCAACGCGAATTATTGGAAATCCAAATCAAAATTTGAAGGCGATCTGGGAAGAGTGTATGGGGTGCAATGGAGAAACTGGGTCAATTCGAAAGGTGAGAAGATAGACCAATTGAAAAACGCAATTGAACTCATCAAAAAAGATCCCACATCAAGAAGGATCATTGTATCAGCATGGAATGCTGGTGAATTAAATGAAATGGCACTGCCTCCCTGCCATGCTTTCTTTCAATTCTTTGTTGCTCAAGGAAAATTATCATTGCAGATGTACCAGCGAAGCTGTGATATGTTTTTAGGTGTTCCTTTCAACATC
This sequence comes from uncultured Methanosarcinales archaeon, assembly GCA_964521145.1. Taxonomy (GTDB): domain Archaea; phylum Nanobdellota; class Nanobdellia; order Woesearchaeales; family GW2011-AR4; genus BS150m-G66. The sequence continues at coordinate 9,776 of CAZFPU010000049.1, forward strand.
GCATCCTATTCTTTGTTACTGCATATGGTTGCGCAAGTGAGCGATCTAAAGCCAGGGGAATTAGTTCATACCTTAGGAGATGCGCATATCTATCACAATCATGTCGATCAGGTAAAGGAGCAATTGTCTAGAAAACCGATGCCTTTGCCATCCCTAAAACTGAACCCTAAGATAAAGAATATTGATGATTTCAAAATGGAAGATATAGAGCTCGTGAATTATGAGTATCATCCACCGATAAAGGCGCAGATGGCTATCTGATAATTCTAAAAGCACTCAAATTTTTCTGATTCTGGCACATAAAAAATAAGAGGCATTCGCTCCAAAAGATACTTTTATATACCCGTTTTCAGAAGAATGAGTCGGTGCAATCAAATAACCAACACACCTTTTGACCAATGGCTGCATAAGGTCATGCTTGCGGGCTACTCAAGAAATCAGATAAAGAGCGCGCTAAAACAGCAGGGCTATTCAAATGAGCATGCCAATCATATTCTCAAAGATTATCAGAGCGGCCATTCGCATTCTACTGGTCACCTTGTTTCTATCCTTGTTCTCTTGATCTTTGTTATCACGCTCGGTGGCGCTGTGGTGTACTTCATTCATGAGTCAAATGCCGCAACTCCTCAAGATCCAAAAGAGGCGCAGTTGCAAGCACTGCAGGAGCCTCCCAAGCAACAAAAACCTATCATGGATTTTATCAGAGAAGATATCCTGCCATCAGTTGTGATGGTTGAATGCCTTGACCCCTACGGGGAACCATACGCGATTGGGTCAGGATTCTATTTCATGTGGAACAATACACCCTACGTTGGAACCAATGCCCATGTGGTGCTAAGCTATGATGGTCTTTTCCATGGCTGCAACATCTATTTTCCGTGGGAAAACGGAGCGCACTACAAGCACTCTTACTATTCTGACATGGTCTACTTATATCACAAGAGCGTATCGAATGTTTCTGATGTGATGATATATGGGATCGATTACGCAGAGCTCGAACTCCTTCCAGAATCTCAGAACATGAACCAAAACCACAGCCCATTCCCGCCTCCCGTGCGGGGCTTTTATAACGCAACGAATGAACGCTGCAATGAATCAAAGGATATCAAGTTAGGAGATAAGCTCTATGCGCTTGGTTATCCGAGTGTTGGCTCTGATTCTCTTACTATTACTGAAGGCATCGTAAGCGGATTCTTGGGAGATCTTTCACAGTGGATAAAAGTCTCTGCAAACATAAATCCCGGCAATTCGGGGGGCGTTGCAATAAGCGAGGATGGCTGTTTTTATGGTATCCCCACACAGCTCATGAGCGATTATTCGGGAAGCATTGGGCAGATACTAGGAAGCGGCTTCATCAGTGATTTTGTTGAGGGGGCCATAGAGGATATAGACCTAGACAAAAAGTTACTGGTAAAAGATGTTGAATTCGTCCCCTATGAAAATGAGTTGTATCAATTTAGGCTTATGGTGCCTGCCTCATGGGCGCTCTTAGAGGATTATAGTGGAGTTTCGTTCAAGAGTGCAGAAGAACATGTTCTGGATAGGACCGAGGCCGTAAGCATAACAATGATATCGCTCGATGGCCAAATGAGCTTTGATATATTTGCACAAGCGCGAAAAGAGCAGTTCGAGCTCGAGGGATTTGAAGTGTTATCGGCAGCGCATTCGACCTTCAAAGGGCATCCATCCTATCAGATCACTATTGGCGAACACAATGGGTTACAGATCATCCAGACCTCAATTCTATATGGAGAATTTGTATACTCGTTGAATGAAATCGTAGATGCAGACAGGCCAGAGCGTTACTCGTTGGTTTTAGAAAAGATTAAAGATTCCTTTGAAATCATATCCGAATAATGATCTCTCTAATCTGGGCAATGGATAAGAACTGGCTTATTGGGGATAAAAATAAGCTCCCATGGAAACTTCCCGCAGACATGAAGCGATTTCGGGAACTAACGAATGGAAAGCCGATCATCATGGGGAGGAAAACATTCGAATCCATAGGAAAGCCCTTGCCAAACAGGACAAATATCATAATAACCTCAGACAAAAACTATAGGCAAGAAGATTGTATAGTGGCTCATTCAGTGGAAGCGGCAATTGACGCAGGCGGCCATGACGATGAGATAATGGTGATCGGTGGGTCGAATGTCTACAAGCAATTTCTTTCCAAAGCAGATAGGCTATACATCACGATCATAGATCACGCATTCGAAGGTGACACGCATTTTCCAAAATTTGATATGCTTTCGTGGGAAAAAACAGAGGAAATCGAGCACCTTGCCGACGACAAAAACCCATATCCATACACCTTCTTGACCCTTGAAAGAAAAAGATTTATTAAGTAGCTATCAAATCAAAAAGCTATGCGTCAACAAATATTTTTTGGATTTCATTTCTTTTGTTAGTTGACACTCTTGATAAGTTCCTTGTTTTCTGGTCTGAAAAACCGTTTTTGGTGGGAATGATACCAAGAGTTCTTCTGAATGTGCTTAGCATCTTCGAAATGTCGGAATCGCTATTCCGAGCATGCTCAGGACAAAGTCCTGAC
>CAZFPU010000050.1:0-10618 GCA_964521145.1 uncultured Methanosarcinales archaeon
CGGCGGCACTATCTATCGCGCTACCTGCACTCAGGAAAAACCGATTGGAGAACATGTTGAAGTGTGGCGAATAGAATCAGGCAGCATCTCAAGTCGCAAATACCTAAGTGCTGTATTGGAGGGAGCTCCAAACAAGATAACTATGATACAATCCTTTGCCGATAAAGACTTTCCCAAAACACTTCTTTTTGAACAGCATGGCAGCTCGTATAAATCAGAATTTGAGCATGCAGCGATCGTTGCTTCCGGCACTCGTTTGCGTACTCGCGATCTTCTCAAAGAAAGAATGGGTAAGGAATATGATCATGACAACTGCCTTGAGAGGATACTGGAGATGGCAAAATGATTATTTGGTTATGTTCATGGGTTATATCGCTTCGATAAGAAAAGCAGTGATCGGAATTGCTGGCTTGGGTTTGCTATCTTCTTCTGTGTATTCTAAGGATATAGTGCCTATCGATCCTTTAGTTCTAAACAATCCAGTGTATGCTAGCAAAGTAAAAGAAACCAAAGAGCGATTTTTTGTAACGCAAACAGATTTATCTTCTAAGAAACCAAATGGCTTTACGTTCACGACTGGAGATCATGATATTAATTCCGAAGGGAAATTACTGGGAGGAACCCGCTACCATCTTGAATGCATGGCAGGAAAGCCTGTCCAGGAAGTTATAAGGATCTGGAGGATCAATGGCGCAAACATCGATTACTCGCTTCTTGAGAATAGCGTGTTCTATGCCAAAGTGGATAATTCGATCGATCACATCGAGAAAGGGATGAATAATTTGCCTGCGTATTTGCGGCTATGGACTTGGAGATTAAGTGATGCCGATAGACATTATTTTAATGAAGCTGATAAGGAGTTGCCTAAGGCGCGTGCTCGGTTTAGGGATGAGTTGAAGATGAAACTAAAGGATGGTTATGGCGGGAGGAATTGTTTGGAGGATTTGGTTAGATTGGGGAAGAGTAGGAAATAGTCCAAAGTGAATATTCACAGTCTTTTGGATAAAAAATCGTATTCTTGAAGAATAATTTTACTCTAAAAATGTAACTACATAGTAATAACAAATTTCCTATCCCAAGCAAAGATATAATAATTATAGCGGTTTTTTTCACCTCATGGGGGCAATAAATCACTGTGTATCGCTTGGAGCGATCCTAATCATAGCATGTGTATTTTCATCCTCTGCTCTAGCGTTGCTTGGCTCTGTCACCGATCACGGATCTTTCCACGAAGTGTGCGTACGCAACGAGGGGATAAGTTACCATTTCGATATCACGCATACGCTTGATGATTCATGGCCCTGTGGTATTGCAGAAATCTCAGATAGTTTACACTAGGTTATGTGTGGGATTTTAGGGGTTTATGTAAGGGGAGTTTTGAAAGGGTATCAGATCCTGTCACCAATGCGCTAGTTGCTTTCTTCAATGTGTTACTTATTTTTCTTGTGCTTTACAAAGTAGTACACTATCAAAGCCACTAGAATGTAGAACGCAACTGAAATGAGAAGGCTAAAGACACTAAAACAACCGAAATCTGTGCATCCTGTCAAGGTAGAAAGGTAAGAAGAGATGAACATATGTATTCCGATTGTATAAACTATAACGGTCCAGATGTTTTCTGGTATTGCAACGTCAGACAAAACAAAGAAAATTATTTGAACCAAAATTCCAAAAATAAATCCTACTAACAAATAGACATAGATTGATGGTTCCTTTCTTGGTGACATTGGTGATACACTTTATCTTTGATTTATTAAAGCTTGCGGATTATTAGCTAACAACCCTTCTTACAGTAAGCATTCCCTGTACCTCGTCCTGATTTTCCCCAAGTACTTGCAACAACTTTCTCGTTCTTCTCTAAAGCAACGCTTCTATTGCAGCTTGATATGTAACCTCAAAGTGATGCTCTGATTTATACATGCCTTGGGTATCAATAAATTTGTAAGGATTATTTGAAACATAAGCATATCGATTAAGTTGCTGAGGATCATATACATTAGGTAACAAATAATCTGGCTTCGTAAATTTACCCCAATCGGCCTTGTATCTTCTCGCATTGTAATCATAATCTCCTACAACTGAATCAAACTCCTTTCCAGTATAGTCATATCTTGATGAAGCACCACCATTGATTATCTGACCGAACGGCTCATAAAAACTATTCTCCACAACGTTACCATTTATGTCAGTGACGAGGGAATTTGAACCTTCGTGGTCATTGTGTAAGAACTGCTTCTGCCCATTTGTATTTATCTGCGCAACCAATTGATTATCTTGATAGACGTATTTCTCAGTGTAATTCCCTGTCTTGTTCTCGACCACGACATATTCATTTGTGACATAATACACTGTATAATTTTTTATTCCTTTATAGAAAACATCTTTTATCAAAATCCTTTCTTCGATTGGATGCCAGGTGAATTCCTCTAATATCACTCCCGTTTGCGAGCTGTTTCTGATTTGAACTAATTGATTGAAACCGTTATACGATCGGAAGCCTGCGCAAAACTCCCCGAAGAAGAAAGAAAAAACTGCAAATAATCCCTAAGCAACTTTACCCAATTTATCAAACTCTTTCAAAGCATCTCTAAGTGCATTCCTAATGGTCTCTGGCAATGCAGGATGGATATAGATCATCTTCATCAGATCATCAATAGTGGCATTAAAAGTCATCGCATACACTAATTGGTGGATCATGGTGGATGCTTCCTCGCCCAAAATATATGCGCCAAGCAACTTTCTCGTTGCCCTATCAAACATCAATTTAACAAAACCAACATCAGATAACCGAGCCTGGCCCATCGCTACTTTTTCATAAGGGCACTTGCCTACGATATAGGGAATATTTTTAGCAATTAAATCCTGTTCAGTCATTCCAACGCCTGCGATCTCTGGATAGGTAAATATCGCATGTGGCATTGGGGGATACGCAATAGCAACTCGCTGTTTATTCTTAAGCAGTGTATTGAGCAGATACTCGCCCTCAAAATTCACTGCATGCCGAAACAAATACCTGCCAGAAACATCGCCCATCGCATACACTCCGGGCACATTGGTCTCTAAAAACTCATTATTGATAATAAATCCTCTTTGATCCATCTTGATCGTTGTCTTATCAAGCCCTAACTGGTCTGAGTTTGGCTTTACACCGGTTGCGATCAGCAAACCATCGCCTTTCACTTTGGCTTTTTTGCCATCAGGATATTTTATGCTCACGATGAATTTTTTATTCTTATATTCAACTTTCTCGGTCTCAACGGGCATATACACCTTATGCAATTCCTTGAATTTCTGCGTAAGCCCTTCAACAATATCCTTGTCTTCCCTTCCTATGAACATATCTCTTACCAGAAAATGCACTTTGCTTCCAAGGCCAGAATACGCATGCCCTAATTCAACGGCAATATAGCCGCCGCCAACAACAATGAGATCTTTGATAGGCTTTATGTTTCGCAAAGCTTCAGTAGAAGTCATATAGGGCGTTCCTTCTAAACCAGGAATTGGGGGAATAATGGAGCGCGCCCCGGCAGCAATGAAAATCTTATCGGCAGTGATCTGCTCGCCATTCACTTCGATGACCTTTTCAGATACAAACTTCGCATCGCCAGCATACAGCACAGGATTTTTTGATCCCTTGTACGAATCGCGAATACCCTCTTCATCATCATCAACAGTCTTAGAAATCCTTTTGATCAATTTCTCAAAATCGATCTTTTTTATCTGGGCATGGATACCAAATTTTTTGGATTCACGGATCATCTGCGCCAATGTAGCGGGATAAATCGTCATCTTGGAAGGAATGCATCCTCTATTGAGGCAGGTTCCACCCATTTTTGATTTTTCAACAATTGCAACGGTGTATCCAAGCTGCGCAGCAGGAACACAGAGCTTTGATCCGCCACCAGAGCCAATGACTAGTATATCGTATTTTTTCATGAACACCTTTTTTGCCTAGATTCATTTCTGGTCGGTGGTGTTTTATAAAGATTTTGGTTTGGCAAATAGTGTTAGTTGCGCGCTATCCCTCCCTTAGGAAAAAAACGAAGGCTGGAGGACTAAACCTTCTTAAATAAAACACAACTACTATCCACTATGCAAGAACTCAATTACCAAACGATCACTAAAACCTATGATCGCGATACCTTCGGTGCAGAACTGCTCGCAAGCGGCATCCCGATGAAATCAATTGACGCGTTGCTTCGAACCCAGGCGGACTCTTCTTCTCGCCCCTTACTGAAGTGGCTGCATGAAGATATCCTAAAGAACGAGACGAAAATCAAGGATGGCAAGCGCATTGTCCAGTTTGTGGGCATCTATTGTACTGATGGGTCACACGTCTTAGTCGAGCGAGAGCAAGACTACATAGCCCAAAACGATACCTATCACCTTGGCGGGCTTTTGCCTTTTGGAAAAATACCGCTGCTCGGAGCGATGCAAGAGCTACGAGAAGAAACACCTTTGATCCCTAACCAAAAGAACTTCACTTATCTGGGAAGCCTGCAACAAAACAAGCAGAGCAAAAAACTGCCGCATGCCACGACCGAGCGATTGAGTTTCTTTTTTAAGTACGATGCTCCTTCTTTATCGCATCTTAATAATTATACGCACCATGGTATCGATAAGGTCGTCCATGAGCTCATTACGATATCCCCTGCTGAAGTTTTGCGAGATCCAAGAGTAGGATCTGGCTTTAAGGAGCTCATCTTGAAATATCAGGATAAGCTATGATTTTTATTGTTACGTGCTGGGTTTAATACCTCGTTGCTTGCAACGATATCATTGCAGCATGTAACTTCAAAAACATACCCCGCAGCTCTGCTGCGGTTGGGTTTTTGATTTTTCAATTTTTGTTTTTTGGATATCTCAAAGCATTGAATGATTTTGTTTCCCCGCAAACCCAATAGATGGAAGAATAAAGACCCAATACTCCCCGGAAAGAATGAATAATGCAAGAATGTAATAAGGCAATAAAAAAATAAAGAAAGAATAAGAAAAAAATTAACAAAAAAACAAAGAAAGGCAAAGACAAAAAACCCTTATTTCTTGCTTACCTCTCTTCTTTCATGATCCTTTTTGCAATCATGAACACGACCAATGCGATTATGGCAAAGTTGATCGTTTCCCCAAGAAACGCTCCCCATCCAATAACAATAGGGCCTAAAGATACGGTCGCTGTTTTCCACGCTCCACCGGGAATAAATGGCGTGATGATCGGCATGACTATATTGTCAACCAATGATTTGATGAGCGCTGTTGCCGCAATACCCATGATAAACGCAACGGCCAATGCAACGATCTTATACTCTCTTAGAAATTCCATGAATTCTTTTGTCATACTCACTAAAACCACCCAGTGAAAGAAGCACTTAGTCCCATTATAAAGATTTGTTACTATTTTACAGAGTAGAGATTTTCATAGTTTAAATCAAAGAATCAATTTAAGGCGTTTAGCATCATCAGGTCGAGTCTTGAGAAATTAATGTGGATACAAAAACATTATGCCTTCGGCAATATTTAGTGCGATGCCTCCGCTTCTAGACTCATTACGCTGCGGCATCGCAAATTATAGTGACAGGGGGCTGAGCGCAGCGAATGCCGCCTTCATGTGCCAGGCTTTATGAGAAGCTGGCGTCAAGATGCTAAGCGCCGCACTGCAAATTAAAAATTCAACAGAGGGTCATTACTTCAACCAAATCTTTTCATTACCAAACCTCTTGTTTTATCTCAAAAGTGAAGACGAATATTTATAAACAACTATTCAGTAAATCGGCAAATGGTCAATGTGAAACGAGCAGCGCTGCTTGCTCTTATCTCATATGCATTTTCTCTTGCCGGTGGTTTTCTTGCCGCCTATCTTATGGGTGTCGAAGTGATGAATACGAAGACCCCAACCTCTGTTTGGATCGCTGGAATTTTCACGACTATCATCATTGCCGGATTATTCACCTGGATCTACTTTAGGGATCCAGCCATCTCGCCAAGCGGCCGCGAAGGCTTGCAGTTCGCATTGGTATTATTCATCGTATCATTTCTCTTGGATCTGATGTTCATAATCCCGGTTATGCTTACTGGCATGACCTCGGTAAACATCATTGCCTACTACACGAATCCGTTCTTTTGGGTGATCGTCCTGGTATTGTTTGCAACTTGTACTTTTGTTGGGCAGTTCCTGCAGAAAAGAGCAAAGGGTATGCAAAGAACTAGCTCAGCTACCGCTGAATCCAAGACCACAACTGACAAACCAATGAAGAAAATTGCAGTTCCTGCAGTAAAAAAATCATCATCAAAACAGTCAAAGAAGAAATCAAGAAGATAAATCAAACCAAAACCGCATCAAACAATCCTATTTCTTTAAAGTAAGCCGCTGCCACCAGGAAGCCATTGTCGCCCCTATCTGTTCTCGAAGCGGTGTTTCTATACGAAAGCCTCTTTTCATTGCGCTTGCCACCATCTTTTGTTCGTATTTGCTAAGTGCCTGCTCTCTGAAAGCCTTGAACTCCCTATCATAGATCACGCGATTCCCTGCAGAGATTCCCAAGCGATCGCACGCTTTATTGTATGCGAATAAAAATTGCATAGGTCTCAAAGTGTTTACGAGCTGGATAGTTGCCTGATATTGGTCCTTTGTCATGCCTAGTATTGCAACGGTTTCATGTCCTGAAATAGCCTGGCTTATCTTGTTCACTGCAAATATCTTTTTGTTAGCTTCCAGATGCAGGGTTTTTGGATTGTCTTTGAAAAGATCCAATGCCAAGGTATAGCACATGATCGATCCGCAATAGTATGTCTGATAGGATTCAGTGGATAGTCTTTTGAAAAAAAAGTTTTCAGCCCCATCCTTATCTTTTATAGTAACCAGCGTTCTGATATCTCGCTTGAACTCGACAATGCGTTTCTTGCTGATTATGAAATGATCATAGGTCATCTTCTGGCAGAAATCTGCAAATCCTTCAGTTCTTAATTCAGCAAGCGCTGTCATGAGAAATATAATCCCAAAATTGGAAAGATGCTCAACTTGCAGCTTCCAGGTCTCATTGAGTCTTGATTCTATGGCCAGCGTCTTTGCGACATTGTCGACATGATGGCTTAGTTCATGCAGAAGATAGCGCATCAAAAGCGAGTAATCTACCTTGTTGTAGAGGATCCAAGGCATGACGATCGAATTAAGGAGCCAAAGCCCATTGAACTCAAGATAGGCAACACTGTCATCAGAAACCTCATTTTGGTATTGGCCATAAAACTCTCGCCCCTCAACTCTGATTATCTTGATGTTGAGCTGAAAACTTTTCGACGTTATGATGCGAGGATTCTGGGCTAGAATTCGAACCAACAACTTGGTCAATACATTGACCACGTTTTCCTTGAAATAAGCATAGGGAAATCGTGTGGTTAACAGCTTATACGTGCCATAATTCTTCAATTTTGAAATTTCAGCCGGCCTGAGCCGTTTGAGATCATATTGGCGAGCTATGGGGGTTCCCGTTGCCTCATCTATCTTCTGCTCCTCTCTTCCATACTGGTACTCTAGCAGCTCGCGAAACTCCTTCCTGTAGAAATCTAGGGGATATTCATCGAAATTGAAAAGTATCTTTACGAGCTTTCCATCGATGCTATGGGTATTCTCAACGATCATCCTATCGAACGTCGTTCACCCTAATCACATGCCAGCCAAACTGCGTCTTTATCGGCTTTGAAATATCCCCTTTGTTCATAGAAAATGCCGCGTTCTCAAATTCCCGAACCATCATCGCTTTGCCAAACCAACCTAACTCTCCTCCTTTTTTTCCAGAAGGGCATAAGGATATTTTCTTAGCGACATCTTCAAATGCCTGGCCATGCGTCACTTCATAGACCGCTACATGCGCCTCTGATTCTGTCTTCACCAAAATATGCGAAGCATTCACTTCCTTAACCATCTTTGATCACCTTTGCTACTAGTTTTCTTACGATTGGAACTACGATAAGAATTGTTGGAAACGCTACAATGAAAGCCAATATCCCGCTATGCAGCCATTTTTGGAAGAAATTATCCACAAATCCGATATTTACGAATGTTATGAATAGAGACATTATTGTTACCATTATTAGCGCCATGAATAGCGCGAAGATGAATCGCTCGTATTTTTTTTGGAATTTCATTAAGAATTGGTCGGATATTTAATTTAAAATACTTGTGATTGGTTGATGGAATGGTGTCTGTCAATTCATGCCGAAGAAAAATTAGGAAGGTGTTCGTGCGGGCACACAGTAGTTGGTTACAATTATAGCTACTTTATAGTAGTAAATATAGAAAGATTTAAATACCCTTCAAAAAAGTAAGATGTGGGTTATATTATGCACTACGCTCTCAAAGCAATTTCTTTGCTCGCATTGACAGGATTAACAGCTTGTGATAACGCTCCTTCAACTTCCACTCCCAGAACTGCGCCAAAATATGATCAGGCTCAAACCAGTCCTTTATGCAGGATAGTGGGAACTGGAACCTACAGGCCAATTGCACAAGCTGCGAGAGCGTATTTTGGTTCCGAGCATATCAAGACGCCAGATCATGAAGTAGATTTGAAAAATGAACTTGATGATAAAGGCAATCTCGCCATCTATTTCAGGACCAATGCTTGGGCGCTTCATGAAAACGATAGAAGAGATATCCAGGGGTATGTAAGGTCATTGCCGCAAAGAAGCCATCTTGTTCTTGAAGGATATGCAGATAGGCGTGGAAATGATACAGACAATGATGAACTGGGCAGAAAAAGAGGGGAGAGCGTTGCCGATATAATCAAAGCGATAACGAGCATGGGCCATACGTATGAGATAACCTCCTATGGCAGATCAAAATCAACAGCGGATACTAAAGATGGAATGAAACGCGATAGGAAAGTGACGATTGTTCAGGGAACGAGCGCAATCGGCCGCGGCCTCGATAACCTGCTTGCAGATACCTATCTTATCGATCAATCAGGATCTATGAATGAGCGCACAATATCAGGCACTTCAAAATGGCATGCGGTTTTGAGCTACTCGTTCAAGCCAAACGCAGAACTATTCACCTTCTCTTCGATTCCTGGCCCTTGCAATGGTCCTCTTGATAAAGTAAGGCCTGATGGTCAAACCCCTCTGTATGCTTCAATGCTTGAGCTTATCACTAAGACTCCTAGCGGCAAGACAATAACTGCCCTCACCGATGGCGCTGATAATCGCAGCAGTAACCGGCAACAGGACGTTTCGCAGATCATCCAAAATGCAAACGCCAAAAGAATCAAGATAAATATGATTGGCGTTGGAGCGGTGGATAGGGTTACATTGAGAATCATCGCCGATGGGACACAAGGCGCTACTTATTTTATTGACTAATCTTCTAGGCTTGCTGCAAATGCTGAACCTTATAGAGCACAGTTACGGTCGTTCCTGATGGATCTAGACGAGAACTTTCAATATTGACCTGATAGGGATCTTTGGCCAGCACTGTAAGTCCTATTCCGCTTCCCCTATAATGAATGCCCTGCGTTCTTTCATTTGATTCCAGGGCCCCAATAACTAGCTGAGTATCAAAACCCTTCCCAAAATCCTTGCATCTCATGATGAGCCCATCTGCTCCAAAGATATAATCAAGAATTATTGGCTTGTCCTGGGCATAGTCATACCCTCGGTTATAGCAATTTTCCATCATCAGGGCTATCAGAGGTAGCCTGCGATAGGGGTATAAAATATTTCGTACATCAACTTCATCAAGAAGATGCCCTTTGAGAAGTTTTTGATGGGTTCGCAGGTATAGGCGAAGCCAATCGTACCTTTTATCGCTAGTTGTTATTGTGTGCGAGAGAAACGATTGCTCCAAATCCTTGACATTGGCTTCGCTGACCATTTCTGCCAGCGACTTCTGCACAAAAACCATATTTTGGCAACCGCGGTAGTTTTCATAAATTTTTTGCTCAAATTCCTTTGCCTGGCTTTTCTAGAAGTTGTTTATTCATTCGCATTGTTGGCTGGTTTGTAAAGTATCCGCTCAGAGAAGCAAAGATATACAACCCGACATCGGAGGTCTCTCTGGTCTTTGGATCCATAAACTCGTTGCCTGCGCTCCTATTTCGCATCATTGACATTAGGTCTTTTGGCGCAATAAAATCAAGGTATCCAGCGCCTCCCTTGCCACGAAGATCCTTGTACAAGATATCACCCGCATGATTAATGCAGGCTACATTCACTTTCATATACATTATCGCAGGATTTTCTTTAGTTACTTCATTGTCATCGAATAATGGGTCAAGATACAACCTCGATCCCGGCTCAAATATCGCCATTGCCCGATATGTCCAGCTTTTCGCGTCCCTGAATCTTTTTAATGTGATCCTGACCTTGTTATCTTCTTGGGGGATGGTTTGCAATGACTCATACATTGTTTTTGCAAATGTTGCTTCCTTGGCTGCCAACTGCCTGTTATCCTTATTATCATAATCGGCAACAAAATGCTCTATGGAATAATTTTCGTGTCCTGGCAATTGGTAGATCCATACAAAATTATCGCTTTGCCGCGCCGATAGGATCTCATCATAGGCTTGCATCCATGCGGCAAGATCATCTCCTGCTTCGGCTTTCTCCATTCTTTCTCTGGAGAATTCTC
>CAZFPU010000050.1:10628-12078 GCA_964521145.1 uncultured Methanosarcinales archaeon
AGATAGATCCCTGCTTTTTTGCTGGGCGCTTTGTTGGTCCATTGAACTGCCTCTCTATTTCCGCTTTTTAAATGTTTCTGTTTTTAACTACTTAAAAGTAATTAAATTAGTGCTATCATTTTTTCTTTATTAGCGAATAAATCATACAAATCCTTAAATATCCACACATGAATTACGTATACCAATATACAAAAACGTAACCTTTAAATATAACTTCTTCCATAAAAAACTAGTTTTGTATCGAGGTGAATCAAATGCGAGACCTATTGCTCTCAGAATCAGTACAGGTATTGGATTCAAAAAAAGAATCCATTCTAGACCAATCCTCTAGATTTGGCGGTTTAGTGCCTTTGCTCTTAAGAAAAGGCGTGGATAAGCTGGACTTATCGATGTTTAGCGATGATGTGAAGATTGAGATCGTCAACGCGCTTGGTGATGAGTACTTAAGAAAAGGCGTCCTAAAAGAAGCCGTCAAATGCTATGTGTACTCAAGCAATACCGATCGTATCAACGCTGTCGCAGTCGAATATGAAAAACTGCAGCAGCTCTCCGAATGCCTTGAAGCCTATAAGCTTGCAGGAAACTGGAAGCGGCTTATGGAACTGGGCAGGAAATTCCTAGAAGACAACCGATTGGACTATGCAATAGCTGCGTTCCTTGCGGTCGAAGATCACAGTCAGTTATTATTGGTGGCGGAAAGATCAATCCAGCAAAGCAGGTATGACTGGGCGCTCGCCATCTACCAATCGATGAATCAGTTCGAAAAGCTCAAAGAGCTTGGGCACAAATGCATTAATGAAAGGGATTTCAAATTGGCCTATACAGCCTTTGAAGCAGCGCAAGACCACGAAGGTTTGAATGTTTTGGGAGATGCGCTCCTTAAAGAAGAGCAAGTCGATCAGGCCATTAAAGTCTACAAGGCTGCGGGCAATGACATGGTCGTCTCTTTCATTGAAAAAAATTGCAGGTAGATGGCGATGCTAGCACAATTGAACTCAATCGGGCAGGAAAACAATTCGCTTTTGGCGATAAAGAAGCTTGAATTCCTGCTGGAACAAATAGCAAACAAGAACAATGCGGCATTTGAGGTAGTGACTAAACAACTGGCTCAATTGACACGAGATGTCAGCGAAATGAAAAGAATTGTCGCATCATCTCCTCAACCACAGCAAGCTGTCCAACCAATTGCTTCGCAAAGTTCAGGGCATGACATGCAACAACAGATCCAGCAAATTCAACCAGCGCAACAAACGCTGCAAGCCAAACCATTTAGCGAATTAACAAGAGAAGAGGCATTAGCGCCCTCTTTGCTTTCAGCGAGAGGCGATTCAGATCAGCAATTACAGCCGAGATTTGGAAATTTCACATCCAATGACGTACCCATAGACAAGTTTTTTTACTATGGCGGCAAACGATAAGATTTGATTTTTCATCTTATCTTTTTTCTTTG
>CAZFPU010000051.1:0-11692 GCA_964521145.1 uncultured Methanosarcinales archaeon
CCTACCTTCAATCTTGTTCAATTTTCACGTTGCCTTTTTTGCCTTCTCCTCTGATTTTATCTCATTCCATCGCTTGATCGCTTCTTGCTTGGTTGTTATTTTCTCATCTCCAAAAACCCAAGGCTTTCTTCTTCTTAACTTTGTATTCGCGCTTTCCATCATGTCCTGCAGTGAAAACAGTTTTTCCTCCTCTGCGATTATTGAAATGAAAACAAGATCCATGAGCACATCTCCTAACTCTTCCTTGAGATTGGCATAATCTTTCTTATCAAGGGCTTCTTTTGCTTCCTCTATCTCGCGCTCAAGCTCCTTAAAATGCTCCTGCAGCTCCTGCTCTTTTGACCAGGGGCATTTTTTGCGTGATTGTTGCAATGCATCGAAGAGTTTTTGCATTTCTTTCATGTTGTTTTGACTTTATAGCATTCGTATGAACTCATCAAATAAAAATTCGCTATCGACTGGCCCCGGGGTCGCTTCAGGATGGAATTGGACTGAAAAGAATGGCTTGCTGACATGCTTAATCCCTTCATTGGTGCCATCGTTGGCATTCGTGAAATAGGGCTTCCAGCCACTGGGCAACTTCTTGGTATTCACCGCGAACCCATGATTTTGGGTCGTGATGAAGCAACGCTTCGTGCCTTCCTGGATGCAGGGCTGGTTTTGGCTTCGATGACCAAATTTTAGCTTGTAAGTATCGCCGCCGGCTGCCAACGCCAATAGTTGGTTTCCAAGACAGATCCCAAATATCGGTTTATTCATCGTGAGCGCTTTCTGTACATACTGGATCGTCTTTTTGCATTCTTTGGGGTCTCCAGGACCATTGCTGATCATCAATCCATCATATTCTAGCTTGGTGAAATCGTAGTCATAGGGAACTCTGATTACTTTTACATCTCTTTTGAGAAAACAGCGAACTATGTTGTGCTTTGCGCCGCAGTCGACCAGGACAATTGTTTTTTGATCCTTTTTTTCATTTTTTAGTTGTTTTGCTTCTTGCTGACCCAATGCTATCTTTTTTTGGGCAACTGTTTTTTTATTTGTCGCTTCTTTTACTATTGAAACAGCTACCATTGATTCATTTTCTAAAGGCATGGATTTATCCCCAATAATTGAATTGTGTAATGCTGTGGTTTTTTTTAATAATGGATCGTATACTATTGGTTCTGGCACCGTTACCATTTTGACGATATCCTGCTTATTTGGATCGTACCACTCAACTTGTTCATTATCCACGATGATTTTCCCGAGCATACATCCCTTATCGCGAAGCAATTTGGTCAAGGCTCTTGTGTCGATGCCATATATGCCTGGGATATCCTGCTCTTGCATCCATTGTGAAAGAGATTTTTTAGCGTTCCAATGCGAGAATTCATGCGAGTAATCTGAGATGACCAGGCCTTGCACATGGATAGAATCCGATTCAAAGAATTTAGGAAGCCCATAGGGATCTCTTTCATTGGAAGGGACACCATAGTTTCCAATCAAGGGGTAGGTAATGCAGAGTATCTGTCCTTTGAAACTAGGATCGGTCATGGATTCTGGGTAGCCAACCATACCTGTTGAGAATACGACCTCCCCGGCAGTGCTTTTTTTGGATCCAAATGAGAAGCCGAAAAAAACAGAACCATCTTCAAGAACTAATTGAGCATCCTTTTTTAGTTGCATTAAAAAAAATAAGACACAAGAAGTGGTTTAAATAGTTTGTTGTTTTTTTTGAACTGTAAGGCTAGATCGTTAAGTTACCAACTCATTGTTTTTTGGAAACCTGATCTTTATCTCTCTTCGAAATTGTCTTAAATATCCAGATGTAGAGGCCCAAAGCCAACACAAGCAAAATAAATCTTGTATCTCTTATTTTTGCTGAAGCCTCTTCGCATGCGTACTTCCAGCATGTAGGGGGATTTTCTAGCAGCGTTTTTCTTTTTTGCAGCACCTCATTATACTTTCTAGTGGCCCCATCGGATTTTGTTATTAGGTAATCATACTCTTTTTTATCTGCTTCTGAAAGACTTGACGAACCATTAAAAAAGCTTCTTCTTATATTATAAATTTCGTCATCGGCATAATCAGTTGCGGCACCCAATTTTTTGGTGGATTTTATTTGATTTAAGATATCAAACTTTATGTCATGCGTCTGCATCATGTAGTCCATCCTCTGGTTTTGCCAATTATTCACTTCAATAGAACTAATTAAAATAGAATTCATGTATTCAGCATTTTTTCCCTGAGAATAATCGTAGAGCACATCACTTACTATTACTGCTATCAACAATACTACCTCCACAAATATAAGGCTTTTTTCTTCGGCTAGTCTCATTTAATATCAAATTTTTAGGGATGTAATTGACATTTATAAGGTTTATTGGACTTGCATGCATAATTTGAAACCAACAGAAAAATTTAAATAGTTACTATTCTGCAATGATTATATAAGATGGTTGCAAATAAACGACTATCCAAACACGACCGTTACGTCCTGGCGCTACGTGATAAAATACGCAATGACTATGATTCTTTATCTCTGAATGTCAAGATCACTGGCAGGAAAAGAAGTTTAGGCGAAGTCGACATCCTCGCTAGGAAAGGAAACAAGATCGATCTCTATGAAGTAAAATGCTCGCACAGAGTTGTAAAAGCAAGAAAGCAGCTTGAACGGATGCAAAGGATCCTCAATCTTGCCGATGCCGGATTGTTCTTTTACTGCGGTGCTAGTGGGATTCTTGTGGATGTGTAGGTTTTTGCATTTTTTAAAATAATCATCTGGTTATAATAATCCTGTTTTTTCATCAAGTCCATACATCAAATTAAAATTCTGCACAGCCTGTCCGGAGCCTCCTTTGACTATGTTGTCCAATGTTGAGATTATCTTAACGTTGCCTTTGCCAGAAATTATCTTTATGTCGCAATAATTTGACCCAATGAGATTTTTTGTTTCAATTGATCCATTCTTATTTTTCAAATTAATGAATGGTTTTTGGGCATACGCTTCAAAGTATAGTTTTTCTATTGGGGTATATGAAATATTGGCAGTTATTATTGATACAATCCCGCGATCAACGCTATCGGCTCGTATCGGCGTGAATTGGATATCTGCTCCCAAAGCCTTTTGCATCTCCATGATCTGCGGGTGGTCCTGATTCTCCTTGTAAACCAAGAAATTTTCATCCATTCGCGCAAGTCCAGCTCCAGAAATTCCGCTAATCGATGTTATGGTCGTATTGCTTATCTTATCTTTTATGGGTGCAAGACCTAAAATAACCGAAGTTGCGTAGCATCCTGGATTTGCAACTCGCTTTGATTTAGCAATCTCATTAGCATACAATTCGGGGATCCCATAGCTCCAGTCATCCGCAAAGCGATGGTCGATGCTTAGGTCGATTATTTTCTTATCCTTGATAGGATCAAGATACCCTAAGCTTTTTCCATAGGGCAGCGCAAGAAAGATTATTTCAGCATCATCTAAGGCAACCAGCTGACCCGCTGCTTGGGCTATACCTATATGTTATCTCAGCGTTTGGATGATCTTGCAACAATTCAGTCAGTGGTTTTCCCAATCGTCCGGTGTGTCCGATGATGCCTGTTTTGATTTTCATCTGGGTTTTTCTTCATATTTTTTTTGAAATGGTTAGATTATCGCCCATAAGGGACTTGGATGCACCCTAAAGTACTAGTAGGTTTATTATTAATTGGGATCAACGTGGCAGGAGCCTTTGCGACTTCGTACGCAATCATTTCGAATAAAGGACGGTTGATTTCATTGGAGCCGTTGTTGGTCCCAAAGTTGATTCCATGAACCCAATACGATCCGATTTTTTTGGATATCTGTGAATGTTTTTTGTACGTCTCATTGATTTTTTCATCGCTTGTTCTCCACGCAGTTGGAAGTTTGCTATCAAGACTTTTGACGGTTCCCATAAGCTTGCTCAAAACGCCATTACGCCAATATTGCGGCAGAACAGCGATTTTATCAAGCACATGATATTCGTCTTTCAATCCAGCTTCTTGCATCTCTTGCATAGCCGTATGCCACGTTGCGATAATCCCCCCGATCGGCTTTTCAGCTTCATTTAGCTGTACCAGGGCATATGCAATATCCTTTCTATCCAGCGAAAAATAATTGGGAACTATCTTCAAACCTCGCTCGGCAAATGCATCTTCATTTACTTTGATGACATCATCTAGGTTGCCAGAGTCTTTGATGTGCCCAAGTCCAGTTCGAAATTGCATGACCATGATGATAAAAAACATGATTTCATTTATAAACCCTATGCATAAAATTGGACAAATTAGACATTTTTGTCTAATACTAGACATTTATAAATAGCCTTTTAAGAAAAATGAAAATTCAAGCCTGAAGCAAAAACAAAATAAGAAATCATTTAGAATAACGCTTGCCGATCTCTTGGTACGCTTCGCGAAATGGCATTCCTTTCTTAACAAGTTTATACGCTTCTTGGGTTGCAAAAAGCTCTTTAGTCATTGCCTTTTTGCACTTTTCTTCATTTATTTCTATTTTGGAGATAACGAGCGTCATTATTTTGATGCAGCTTTTTGTTGTCTCGATAGATTTCATGACCGGCTCTTTGGTCAATTGCACATCACGGTTGTAGCCAGACATCAAATTTGCGATCAGGCTTTTTAGCTTGAATTCCTCCCCTAAAACAATGTGATACTTTGCGCGTACTAATTCCAACACATCGGGATTCTTTTTCTGCGGCATTATCGAGCTTCCTGTGCACAATTCAGTTGGCAGCCCCACATAGCCAAACTCCGACATGCTAAACAACATAAGATCAGTTGCCAATTTATTCAGATCAAAAAGAATCTGTGAGAGTACATGAACTAAAGAAGATTCAAATTTTCCGCGGCTCATTTGGGCATAGATTGGGTTTTCTAGCACTTTTGAAAAGCCAAGCAAGGCAGTTGTCATTTTGCGATCTATCTTTAAAACAGGAATTCCAAAGCCAGCTCCCGTTCCCAGCGGATTTTGGTCAATAATCTCATACACTTTTTCCAATAGTTCCAGGTTATCGTCCATTGAATCAGAAAAACAGTGCAGCCATATCTGTACTGTCGTTGGCATCGCTTTTTGCATATGCGTGTAGCCGGGAATCTGAATATTCTGATATTTTTTGGCTGTCTGTGCAATCACTTTTTTGAATTCTAGGAGCAATACTTTAATCTCTTTTATTTCATGTTTTTCATAGAGGCGCATTGCAACTAACACTTCATTTCTTGAGCGGGCCGTGTGCATTTTTTGTCCGATCGTTCCATATTTTTTCGTCATGTAGTTTTCAATGGCAGTATGGCAGTCTTCATCTTCTATCTTAATTTTGAATTGGTTTTTCGCATGCAGTGTCTTTATTTCCTGCAACCCTTTTTGGAGCTGCTGTAGCTCTTTCTTGCTCATAATTTTAGTCTTATGAAGCATTTTTGCGTGCGCAAGCGAAGCGTCACAGTCAAAAGGGACTAGCTTTAGATCTAGCTCAAAATCATTACCCACTGTAAACTTTTCAATTTCCTTGTCCAATGCGTATTTTTTCTGCCAGAGTTTCATTTTAGTAAAGTCAACAGTATCGCTTTCTGCATATGCAACCTATTCTCCGCCTGATCAAAGACGATGCTTTGTTTCCCATCAATGACTTCGGCAGTCTGCTCAACGCCTCTTTGCGCGGGCAGGCAATTCATGAATAACGCGTCTTTTTTTGCTTTCTTCATGAGCGCCGCGTTGACTTGGAATGGGAGCAAGAGCTTAAATCGCTTTTCTTTTTCCTCTTCGGATATGTGATAACTCATCCATGAGTCAGCATACAGTATGTCCGCACCATGCGCTGCCTCTTGCGCATTGTTTGTGATGGTTATTTTTGATTTGTTATTTTTTGCCTTGTCTTTGGCTTTCTGCACTATTTTGGGATCTGGCTGCATCTCTTTAGGCGATCCCACGCTGATCTCAATTCCCATTTCAGCGCAGCCTAGCAGCAGATCATGGGTTATGTTATTGTTCCCATCGCCGACAAAGCATAGTTTTAGACCATTAAGCGATTTTTTCTTTTCATATATCGTAAAAAGATCAGATAGTATCTGGCATGGGTGGAATGTGTTGGTAAGCCCATTAATGACAGGGATAGTCGCATTTAGAGCCATTTCCTCAATATCTGCATGGCTAAACAAGCGCGCCATGATTGCATCACAATACCTGCTTGAGACTTTAGCGGTGTCTGATATGGATTCTTTTTCCTTGAATGGCGCGTTCTTGGTCTCCATGACAATGGCACGTCCGCCAAGCTTGTTGATTGCGACCTCAAATGAAATCCGGGTTCGCAGCGATGGTTTTTCAAAGAGCATGAGCAAGGTCTTTGCCTTCAGGGAATTTTCATACTTCTTTGGATTTTTCTTCATATCCTGGGCTACTGTAATGAGCGCACTGATCTCATTTTTGCTGATATTCTCTAGACTAAGGAGGTCTTTCATAGTTTTAGGCGCAGACCATTGAGCTTGATGAATCCGATAGCATGCGTCTGGTCATAGCCTCCCTCCTTGTCCATGCTTGCGATATCTTTGTTGTAGAGCGATTTTTTTGATTCACGGCCAATGACCATCGCATTTCCTTTATAGAGTTTTAGATGCACAGTCCCTTCCACGTTCTCCTGGCTCTTATTGATTGCTGCCATCAGGAATTCCATTTCAGGCGAAAACCAGAACCCATTGTAGATAAGCTGCGCAATTTTTGGCATGAGCATATCTTTGAGGTGGCATACTTCACGATCCAGTGTCAGGCCTTCTATATCCAAATGGGCGATGCGAAGTATGGTGCCCGCGGGTGTTTCATATACTCCACGTGATTTCATGCCGACAAGACGATTTTCAACCAAGTCAATGCGGCCAATGCCGTTTTTCGATCCAAGCTCATTGAGGTATCTGAACAATTCCAATGAACCATTGATGTTCTTGTTTTCAGTTGTGTTCTTGACACTGATCGGCACTCCTTTTTTGAATGTGATCGCTATCTTTGTTTCCTTGTCTGGAGCATCTTTTGGGTCTACTGTTTTCTTGAACATATCTTTTGTTGGCTCAAATGCGGGATCTTCCAATTGACCGGCTTCATAGCTTATGTGCATGATATTGTCATCGGTGCTGTATGGCTTTTGCATTGTTGCAGAGACTGGAATCTTATGTTTTTTTGCATATGCAAGCATATCGGATCGGCCTTTGAACTCCTTAAGAAAATCAGGATCTTTCCAGGGGCTGATGATCTTTACTTTGGGCATCAGTTTCATGTAGGTAAGCTCAAAGCGTACCTGATCATTGCCTTTTCCGGTGGCTCCATGAGCAACTATGTCTGTTTTCTCTTTCTTTGCGACTTCAATTTGCTTTTTTGCGATGAGCGGTCGTGCCAAGGATGTGCCTAGCAGGTACTTCCCTTCATAGATGGCATTTGCCTTCAGGGCTTGAAAAATATATTCTTCAACGAATTCCTTCTTGCAGTCGACAATGCATACTTTCGATGCGCCTATTGCGAACGCCTTCTTTTTAGCCGCCTCAAAGTCCTCCTCCTGTCCAACATCTGCCATGAAGCAAACTACCTCATAGCCTTTTTCAATAAGCCATTTGAGGATAACTGAAGTATCAAGACCGCCGCTGTATGCCAACACAATTTTTTCTTTTGCCATAGCACTCATCACCTGCCTTCTCTTTAAAAAAATGACGACCTGTTTTGGACAAATTAGACAAAAATGTCTAGAATTAGACATTTTAGTTTCATGAGAATCAACTCTGGTCTTGGTTTATCTTCCAAATTTAATTGCATAGGGGGAACCATAAGTAATCGATCCAAGAAAAACGCCTTCCTTTGGCGAACAGGGGCCTAGGCAAAAGAAAACAGAATGGCCGCTTTTGGCAGGCTCCACAATTACCCATTCGCGCTTATCAGCTAATTTTAGTTTATCGGGAACCGATTCTGGATACGAAGAAGGAATAGAGCTTTCGGATTGCACGATTAAGCGCTGTTTTTCTGGAAGCTGGCCGGCAATCATAGCTTGCATTCGGTCGATTTGAACTGAAAACACATAGTCGTCTGTTATCTGGGAATATGAATATCGAGCATCCTTTGCTTGAGAGGCCTGCAGCAACAAAGCTCCTTTTGGAACGTAGTTGCCTATCCCTTCCACAACACATGAACCAGGATCAATACAGGCAACACTGAGGTAAGAACTTATCGCGAATTCTTGTTCAAATCGTAATGCCCTCCCTGGGACTGCATAGGTATGGATGATAGATTGAGAGGGTGGTTCTGTCTGCTCTCTCATGGTTAGAATTCCATTGAATAACTCTGTTGGCACTAATCTATCGGGAAGGATATAATAGGACATAGAAGGTCCTCCGATCACGCTCTTCAATGGGTCATCTTTGAGCAACACTGGGTCAAGGGCAGAAATCTCATGGAGATTTTTCCCGAAGCTGACCGTGGCCGAGCCTTCTTTTGGAGAAAGAACCAGAACAAACTCAGGAGATAGCCAACCTTCAACCGGTCCATTTATCTGATTGCCGTTGATGGCAGCTGTCTTGGTTGTCTCAAAGGAATACCAGCTCTTATATCCCTGAGATGATATCACTTGCCGCGTTCCGATATCTTTTAAATAACCCTCAAGGGCAATTTTTCTAGAATTTCCATCCTCGTCCTTAAGTGCTAAATATGAACCAGGCAATACCTCTATGCTCGTTGCTTTTCGGATTCTTCCATCTTCTGCGCCAATTCTTGCGCCATTGCCCTCTGTTTTTATCTGGCTTCCAGAAAAATCGGTTACTGTCACGGGCTCTTTTGCGTCTATGCTGACATACCCCTTAAACGTATTCTCCATTTTCAGCGAGCCCTTGTACAAAATAACTTCTGGCAATGCAGTTGGCTTTACTTTGAGGTCGACTTGGGATGGATCTGAAACAGCTATTCCTAGGTCCTTTAGTTGCTCAATTTGTTTGTCGGGAGGCAGGTTTTTGTACTCTGTTTCTTGCTGTGCATGCGCTTGAGAGTTCAATATAAGAACAAGGACAAAACTTACCAGTGCCACACCTACCCAATTGATTTTCATTCTTATGCTTTCCATTGATAGTTAGCCAGGAAATTGAATGTAAGGTTTTGGTGTTCTTGTAAAAATGTCAGTCGATAGAGTACGTTGGCATCATCGAGATAAAAAATTTCGAATTGAAAATTGTATTGCTCTGCTTTTGCTGCAAGTTCACTTAGTGGGATCGCATTCGGGTAAGTATCTTGAACCTCTAATAACTCGTGAACTGCGCTATGTGCTGTATGCAGTGTCGCTCTTGTGGACGTTGTAAACTCTTCAAGAGTAAGACTCATCTCCTGTTTTTGTATCGTTATTGGCATCTTGAGCAAGGCCTGTGTTTCCTGCGGCAGTATTTGCACGCTCACTTGAGGCTCACCTACGCTAAGAGTATATCCTTGTTCTCTAATTGCGGATGAATCAGTTACGCACAATGCAATCTGCGATTCAATGGATCTGGAAAGTTCATTTTCCATACTGGCCAGGTCCAAAAGATTTGATTTTGAGTCATACACAAGATAAGGGATGCTCAGCGTTTCGAATTCGATCGCTGGTTG
Source organism: uncultured Methanosarcinales archaeon (assembly GCA_964521145.1). Classification (GTDB taxonomy): domain Archaea; phylum Nanobdellota; class Nanobdellia; order Woesearchaeales; family GW2011-AR4; genus BS150m-G66. The sequence continues at coordinate 9,617 of CAZFPU010000051.1, forward strand.
TCCAACTGTGAAGTACCCTCCTTGCTTTCCTAGAGTGTCAATGCCCTTGTCAAGAGCCAATTGCAGACAGTTCTCAACGTACGCAGAAAAGACTGATTCAGATAGGGGTTGGGTTGGCGCTATTTGGACTTCATGCAGATTGCTCGCAAGCAAAAAAACAGCGAGCAGCAAGAGAACCCCTATCAAGAAATAGCTGACCTGGCCAAACTTCATGCCTCTAAACCCATGTTAAGGACTTAATAACTTTTTGTTTTGTTGTTTATCCAAAGCAATACTCTCCTGGGGCGTGATTAGCGAATTACCGAAAAGATCCCAAAAATAGACAATTTGTCCATATCCAAGCCAAAATGTCCAAAACAAAACATTTATATGTAAGTGTATTAAGGAAAACGCTGAGCGATATATCTTATAAAAAGAGTACCACAGCAACAACAAGATATAGACGCTCCATTGAATGCGTCTGGGGCCAGAAACGGCCTCAGTTTTAATCATTTATCATGCAGACTACCCTGGCATCGTGGATAGATTTAAGCAATTACGAGATCTGTGATGCAATACGGCAGAAGTTAGCATAGTTCACTTTCATTAAGAAGTTGGGGTTGGTAAAAAGAATTTGCTAGTTAGGTGGTGTTATTTATTTTGCGCTATCTCGATCTTACGTTAAACTAATAAGCGAGGATATTTAGGCCCAACCAATGCGTGCGGCATCGATAATGTGTATATCCTAGTGCACTAGCACACTTTGCAGACCATTTGGGAAAGACCTTGCACTAAGATAGCAATAATAAGAACCCGCGCGCACTGGCGCGGGCAAAATAACTTAGCTTTTGAAGGGAAACATAAGATTTTCACTTCAAAAATTTCAATTTTGTCAAGTTTGGGGGTTTAAGGGTTGGCAAACATTACGAAAAGGACAGAGGACTATATAGCGCAGCATCCTCTGGTGAAAGACTGCCTAAAGAGAGGGCTCATCAATTATTCTGCTTTGACTCGGCAAATATGCCATGAACTTCAGTTGGATGTCAAGGGCAATTTCGATGCGGTGCTGATAGCTTGCAGGCGTTATTATTCTAAGATCAAGAAAGAGCCAACAACTGAGGGAAAGATCCTAGACATCCTAAGGCAAAGCAAGATAGAGGTAAAAAACAAGATAGAAGTGTTTGTATTGGAGAAGTCAATTGTCATGGCGAATCTTCTCATGATCCAAAAGGATGCCAAGAAACTCAATGAAACCTTTCATATCATAGAAGGCGCATCGGCGATCACCGTTGCTGTTGCCTCTGAATTCTCATCTTCGATCAAAAGGAGCTTTAAAGTGAAGATAATCAAGGAATCGACCCAGTTAGTGGAAGTCATCCTAAAGAGCCCAAACACCATTGAGACAACTTCAGGGGTTATTTCTTACTTATACTCTCTGTTTGGAGAGAACAACATAAACATCGTGGAAACACTAAGCTGCTGGACCGACACTATTTTCTTTATTGAAGAGAAGGACTTAGGAAAAGCGATGCAGCTTTTACGGTTCTAACTTTACCACAATTCTCGGGCCGCTCTGATAATACACAGCAGACAAAGTCTTTGGTTTTTCGACAACTATAGTTTCCCTCAAAGGAATGTTGTACGTTCGCTCTAAGTCCCGAAAGAATGCGCCAACCCCATACGCCGCCTCCATTTTGTTCACCGTTTGTGCCAGATATATATGATCGATTGCCTTTTTTGGATCTTCAAGCCAGGGAATTGCATTTGTTTCAATCTTGCTAAGATAAAATTTATGCCGTTGCCATTTTTCCCTATACTTGTCATGCCCCTTGGTTTTTTTGTTGTTCAGGTTCTCATCGATGATCTGATGCAGCCTATTTTTTGTCTTGGGTTCTATTAAGCGCTGATACACAACAGACTCTGCATCATCTTTGCCATACAATGCGAACTGGGCCCCATATGCACCAATCATTAGTTTTGCTTTTTTTGAGATCTCTTCGGGTTTTAGCGCAGCGAACCCATGATGTATGAGACTTTCAAGAATAGTGACATCTAAATATTCATACATAAAAGCCCCGCTTTTCTCATGAATTTTGG
>CAZFPU010000052.1:0-11669 GCA_964521145.1 uncultured Methanosarcinales archaeon
CATTGCTATTGAATCCCAACATCCCTCTGCCCTATACTGTGCTTGGTGATATATACCTTCGCCAGAAAAAAATCCAGCAAGCACGTGAATATTTCATGAAAGCACTGCGGGTGGATCCAACCTACATTGGTGCACTTGGGGGCTTAGGGGATTCTTATCTGGCAGAGGGCAATCTTGCACAGGCAGAATTTTACTACAATCAATCAATACATACGGATAATATATATGTACAGGGCTATGTTAAATTAGGAAAACTCTACGAAATGCAGGGAAAGCAAGAGCAGGCCAGAACGTTGTTCGAAAGAGCGCTACAGATTTATCCGCAATCAGTGGATGCAAAACAATCGCTTGAGGCAGCGAACAACCCTGCTCCTGATTGAAAACGATTTTACCAGCATGGTGCCAATAGCTGATGGACGCGCATTCAAACTCAAAAAAAAGCTTTAAAGTAAAACTAACTATTTCATGCCTTTTGGTCCTAGGCTTTGTTTTGCTCGGGTTGTTCCTCCTTTTTCTTGCGATTACCGATCGATCAGGCAAAGCCGTAGCGCCGATCTCCTGTGATCATTGCAATGTAATTCTCATTTCCCTTGACACGCTGCGTGCCGACCACCTCGGAGCCTATGGATACACCAGAAACACAAGTCCAACTATTGATGAACTTGCTGACCAAAGCATGATATTTCATAACTCCTTTGTCAATGCGTATTTTACCCTGCCAAGTCACATGTCTATATTTACCTCAACATATCCGACACGACATAAACTAAATTATCAAAGATACGACACTGCTAAACCCGAGAATACGTTGCTATCAGAAGATATTCAGACAATTACTCAAATTATGAACAAAAGCGGTCATCGCGCTGTCTGGATCGCCCCCTTCACAGACCCTCATCTGGAATTACAGCGGGGATTCGAACGCGGATTTTGGGAATTTCATGAAAGCCTATTTACCCTTCAAACAGAAAACATCACGCTGTTACGAAGCTATTTCGACAATTTTTTCAGGGAGATTAATGAACCGTCCAATGGCAGCTTTTTCTGGTTCCTGCATTCATACGCCATACATTCTCCCTATATCCAGCCTCCCTCATTTCTTAACACATTCGCAGGCAAGGACTACAATGGGAGACTTCCAGATACTTATCAGGCGATTTTTGAAACCGAATTGGAAAAGATCAAGAGGCTAATGGATGAAAACTCAACAGCATTAAAGGATAAGCTCGCCATTGACAACACATCATTCTCGAGACTGGAATCGATAGTTGAATCAAGAAATGCGAGTGCATTGACTGAATACCGGTTAGCAATAGGAAGGCCGATTTTTGAGCGTGCGATAGGGTATCCCGGCATAACCTATTATGATGCCATACGGAATAATATCACTGATAATGACATTGCGCAGCTTAACGATCGATATGACGCTGGCATCTATTATATGGACTTTCAGCTTGGTCTTTTTTTTGATGAGCTAAAGAAAGCGGGGCTATGGGACAAAACAGTAATCGTGATTACCTCAGACCATGGCGAAGAGCTATATGAGCACAAGGGTTTTGATCATACCAACTTCTATGACCATACAATCAGGGTCCCTTTGATTATCCATGTGCCCGGCATGGAAGGGCGAAAGGATATATACGAATTAACCCAGAGCATTGACATTATGCCCACCATTTTAGGAGTGCTTGGGATTGATACTCCGCAATCTGCGCAAGGCAAAAACATGATTGCCGTCTTGGAAGGGAACGAGGAGCCAAACGAGTACGTCTATGGATTTTCAAGAGGGAATATGTACATACGTTCGAAGGAATGGAAATACTTGCTTAGGAATAACGGGCAGGAAGAGTTGTACTATTTGCCAGAAGATCCCTTGGAGAAGCAGAACCTGATAAATACTTCCAGACAAGACATAATCGAGGAGCAGGAGCATCTGCGAGAAAGGTTGCAAACATGGTCGGAGGATTTCAGCTAAAAGCCGCCAGCTTTATCGAACGCCCATAGAAATAATTAAAAATTACACTGATTTTTGCATTGTATGGATAACAAAACAGCCGTTTCAATTGGCATTGTCGCCTATAACGAGGAAAAGAACCTGGGGAAGCTCATCGAGCAAGTACTCGCACAGGTCGGCATTAATATCAAGGAGCTCCTACTAATTTCTGATGGCAGCACTGATGGGACCAACAAGATCATTGACCATTACAGGCTTAAAGATCCGCGAATCCGTCATTTTATTTTTGCAAAACGGGAAGGCAAGTACAGGGGCGTAAACGTTTTTTTGCAAGAGGCAGCGTCTCCCATTCTTATCTTGTGCAGCGCGGATATCATGTTCGCCAACAACGCCCTATCCAAACTTTGCGAGCCATTTTCCGATGAAAAAAACATCATGAGCATCGCTCGGCCAATAGCTATCAATGATCGGGGTCCTTTGGGCAAATGCATCCAGCTAAACTGGGATATTCACCATATTCTGGCAACGATACGACCGAAAGGGACTGAACTTTTGGCTTTTCGCAAAACAACCATCCAAATACCAAAAACAACCGTGGATGAAGAATATCTGCTGGCGCTGCTCTCAAAAGAAGGGAACGCAATATATTCCGATACTGTCTGTTTTTTTAATAAAGGACCGACTAAGTTTAGCGAATTCATCTCGCAAATACGAAGGAACTGCACCGGTCATTTGTTTTTGATTAAGGAGACTGGCTATGTGCCCATAACCGCCCAGAGCTGGACATGCGTTAGGCAAGCGCTATTGAGCGCCAAGAAATATAAGTTTGCCGTTTTTCTTTTCCTCTTCTTACAATGCATCGGAAGATCCATGGGTTTTTTCGACTATATGGGCGGGAAAAAAGACGTTTGCTGGAGTATGGCATTAAGCACGAAAGATTTAACGAGCATGGCACAATTTCCTTTGGAGCTGCCGATGCCCCGGATAGAAAAAAATACGGAAATTAAATCCCTTAAGACAACCTCAACTCTCATTTCTGTTGACGATTAAATTTCTGTTTTTACAGCGCTTTTGTCGTTCTTTCAGTTATCTCGACCTCTCCCTGACGTAGTATCTCTATCCCTTTTTTAAGCCTTACAATTGTGCTTTGCTTGTCTGCGTAAATCAAAGCATCGTTTATCAACACCTTGTCAACCCCCCTGATGAGGCCCTTATCAATATCCGTCCCCTTTTTTGCCAACGAATCTCCTGTTTTATTTGCGCTTGTTATGCCAACCAGAGGATTTATTTTTTTAAGGGTATCGCGAAGCCATTTTTCCTTTGGCACACCAAGACAATAGGTGTCGCTGAACGCAATTTTCAGAAGGTCTGGCCAATATTTTTTCATGAACTGCCTTTCCAGTTTGTTGGGCTCTATGTCGAGCTTCTTGAGCGATCGCATCGATGGAATGATGGCCACGTAATTCTTATCACATGCCCTTCCTTTTAGCATATTCACTCGTTCTCTCAGATTTTCATTGTAGAAATCAAAGCTGATGCAATAAGAACATTCGCACGGATGGAGCACAAGCTCTCCATTGTTCAACGCTTTAATGTACTGCTCGGAAAATTCCGCGATACTACGGGAATAGATAATCTTTCCATTCTTCATGATTTACCTCAAGGCCTTGTTCATTGATGCAGTATCCAAGGTATGCCATGGCGCATCCGGCTCCCTGCGCTCCAGCAAGATCTTTTGGGACTTTTAGCCAATCTGCTTTTTGCAATGCAGGATTCAAACTGATACCCCCGGATACAAAAAAAGAGCCTATGGGGAGTGACTCATGATACTTTTCTTTTATGCTGGATAATACATCACGCAATACCTGCCATTGTGAAGCAACCCAATCGTCCTTGTAGCGTTCCAGTGAGGGATAGGACGGCCTGATAGTTTCCATTTTTTTTGGAAAACTATCTTCAAACACTTCCTGGCAAAATATATCCTTTGACCCTTTGATTTCTTCTTTCATATCAACAACTACATTTCCCCGATGGCCCCGTTCATTATATAGTTCATAGACACTCTTCTTTCCTTTTGTTTCCTGGCTTGGCCAAAATACATCTTCCTGCAAAGACTTGACCCATAGATTTACGGTCAAGTAGCCAAGGCCGCACTCGAACTCACTGCTGGCCGGCGATGTTCTATCAAGGATTCGAATTCCCTTATCGCTTGAGATATATGCCACAATGCAATGATGCAATGACGCATCAACAACGAGTGCAGGATATTTAAAATCAGGGTGGTATTTTATCGCATTGAGATATCCCCAATTATGGTCTGATCTTACAATCACCTTACCTTGGTATTTTTTTTCAATAAAGGAAAGAGCAGACAGGATAGCCCTTGATCCGGATTGGCTTGCAACTACCACATAATCTATAGAGATATCATCAACTGACTTTAGCAGCCGTCTGATCATAAAGCGCGCATACGATCTCACCAGATAAAACAGCGGTTTGCTCTGGTTTTTCTTGTAGATTCGATGATAGATCAATCCAAGTATTTTACCTCCAAAATCATGTTTTTGCATCTCAATTGTGCGTGTACTGCCATCAAAAACGCCAATCGCCGCGGTGCCGCCGCACGTGTCTATGCCAAGATATTTCATGGGTTCGTATTCATGGATGGTCGTTGGCCAGGGGTGTTTGTTTTTTGTTGGAACAATTTTGTCGGACCCATTGTCGCTAAGGGAGATGGCCGCGCATGATTGTCTTGTGCGAAAGCAATACAAAATCCTTTATACATCTCACCGATTAGCAGTAGCGGAAAGCTCATCAAAAAAAGCAGCCCTTTTCCTGCCTTCAAACAGCGTAGGCCGACCATGATTAGGCGTGGGCAACAAAGGTTAAGGTAGGGATGCCTCAAGAGGACTTTTCCTATAAATCCATGCACTTTGAAGCCTCCTCTCACAAATCCATGGGCCATCTTTCTTTGAATAAAAAAAAACTTGTGCAAACTTGCATTATGCTCCCAAGTATGGTGATAGACCCTTATGTCTGGGGAAAATAGTATCTTCTTCCCTTCCGCTATAAGCTCCCAATTAAAGATTGAATCCTCATATACGCACGTATGCGGGAACTCAACAAAGCAGCGGTTCTTGATACTTTCTTTCCTATAACAGACGTTTGCAGTCACGACGTCCTTTATCAGCTTTGTTCTGCCGCTTGCAAACCATGATGAGAAATTCAGGATATGCTGGGATCTGGCTAGGTAGCTATCGGTGGGATTAAGTATCGATCCCCCTATCGCATCGACCTTATGTTTCTCAAAACTTTTTTTGAATTTTTGAAGCCAATCCTTCTCAACTACGCAGTCATCATCAGTGAATGCTATGAAATCCCCTCTTGCCAGCTTTAAACCGGCGTTTCTAGCGGCTCCCGGGCTTTGACGATTGATTCTATGGTATATCACATTCCGTTGCGTTTTCATGATCTCTTCCACAAGTTCTTGAGTCTTATCTATTGAACCATCATCGATAACAATGATCTCAAATTGCTTTGGACCAATGCTTTGATTTAAGATACTAAGGAGGCATTTTTTTAAGAGCAAAGCTCTGTTGCACGTAGGTACTATCACTGAAAATAGCATGAATGTGGTCAAAAGTATTATGATTAATAGTTTTCTGTTTTAACTATACTCTATAGTGAGTGAACAAGAGCCCTTGCTTCTCTCAACTTCTTGTGGGCCAATAGCAGCACCCCTATACAAAGGAAAACGAACATGCCAACGAGCAATGGAAGAGAGAGTATATGGTATAGGGGAAAACATAGTACTAGTATCAGAAAGCTTAAGGGGATTATTATATAAAACACTGGGCCATGCCAGATGGGCAGGCTCAGATCCTTTAAAACCTTAATAAAAATCACAGAGCCAATGAGAATCTGGGCCAACGAGAATGCAATTATAGCCCCGTTAAGGCCAGCCTGAAAGCTTAAAAGCCAGACTGCCGGCAGAAATGGGCAAATGATACAAGCCAGCAGGATGTTGTAGCTTCGCGTATTGGATACAAATAGGTAGCTTCCTTGGGCAGTAAAGGACATCCAAAATGCCATGGTCGTCAGAAGTAACACAAAAAGCCAGTAATACGGCTCCAACGCAGACCCGTAGTAAGCGACAAAAATGAAATTTCCTATAGTGGCAAAGAAGACAATCAGTAAAATGAGCAATACTTTGCAGACATCTGTCGCGCTAATTAGGATTCCGACAATATCTTTTCTCTGCTCATTCCTGATCTTTCTTGAATACCAGGGGACTAAGTGGGTGGCGAGTGGGGAAAAAACCGATTGAATCTTGGACGCATTGGATGTAAATAAAGTGAGTATTCCCATGTCATGTTTGCTCAATACTAATGAGGAGAGGAACAATCCTCCAGAAAACAATAGTCCTCTGAGGATCCTTGTTAGATGATTCTGAAAGGCGCTTTCCTTCAATGCCTTCATGAACAACACTTTTGAGAAATAAGGCTGAAAATGCACTATTCTCTTTTTTTTGATTGAATGTATGAGGATCATTAGCTGAACGGCTCTTGCTATGAGGGTGCTCAAAAAAATCGAGAGCACACCCAGTTTTAGGATAAAAAGCAAGCAAAGGACAATCACGAATTCCAATGCTATGAACATCGTGTTCGCCCGCTGCACAATGGTCTCGTGTTCATTTGCGCGCACAAGTTCATTGAGAAATTTGATGATTCTAAGGAGCTGGATGATCAGAAGTCCAATTCCAAAATAGGCAAGAAGCGAAACATCATGATATATCAGCTTCGAAAGGAAATATATCACTGGAATGAGCATTATTGCTATCGCAAATCCGCTCAATAATACCATCATAAGAAGCGTGTTAACCATTCTTGAAAATAATGCCATGTCTTGCATTAACGATGCCCTGTTGAATCTCACCAAGGCCAAAAAAAAAGGAATATCGAACAAAAACACAACTTCGAGAAATGAAAACGTGATCCCCATGATCGCATACCCAGAGATCCCTATGGTGCGAATGAACACCAATGTAGTTACGAAGGCAACAAAAATCTGAAAAATAAGTCCAAAATAATTATGAACGATTCTTTTTACAAACGGCTCAATCATGAATTCCTTATCATGTAAATCTTTAAATAATTAATTGAAAGAGGGAACTGAGTTTGCTTTTGGCATCTATTTTTACATCCAATTTGGTCAGAAAATTCAACATACCCCTGATCAAATCCCCGGGGCAAACAATATATACCGAGTGATTAATCAAGCATCATGAGCGCTCTTTTTGAACTCTACCAAAATACCGTAGTCTTTCTATTATATGGACTGCTTAGTATCATTATTATACTCATTTTTTACGCCCTTCCCCCCTTAACCAGAATTTTAAAATTTGAACTAAAAAACAAATCGATTGTCCTCTTACTTATAATCTTCCTTATCGGATTTGCCATCCGAATACTTATCATGCCACAGATCCATTTGATGTATATCGATGAGCCATTATACATTGACCAGGCAAGCAACATCAATCGTGTGCATAAGCCCGTAAGCTGCATCTACGAGAACTTGGATTCGAAGGCATGTTATATGCCCTTTCAAAAAGCACCCGGATGGCCTTTCTTATTGTCAATGCTTTTCTTGATGAGTGGCATAAGCGAGACAGCAGCGTTCTATTTGGCAATTGGTTTAGGAAGTTTTTGCATAATCCTTATTTTTTTTGTAATATACCTTTTGTTTTCTAATGCCCGGATGGCACTCTGGGGAGCCCTGCTGCTTTCCTTAAGCCCCCTGTACATAAAATGGTCGAACACTACCGAGACCAATATCCCTAGTCTATTTTTCACGCTTTTAACGTTGCTGTTTTTCTTGGCGTACTTAAAAGAAAAGAAGCGCATTTTCTTTACAACTGCGTTCTTTTTTGGCTTGTTTTCTGTTATGGTTCGATATGAGAATCTTCTCTTCATATTGATTCCCATTTTTTCTTACCTGTTTTTATGCAAAGGACGCATGAAAGACCAGCGAATGGTATTGTCATCCAGCCCTTGGATTTTCGCATTTTTTGCCATTTTGTTTGTTGTTTCATGCCAGATCGCTTTGATATATTTTGTAATATCCCCTCCGAGTTACGTTGACTTTTATTTTCTGAAAACACTTTTCCTCCTCAAAGCGCTGCTATTGGATTATTGGTATCTCCCCTTTTTTATTTTTGGTCTTCTTGCCTATGTTTATAATGGCGATAACCGATATGGCTTTGTCCTATTTAGCTTCTTGATCACTGCGATATTCTATCTGCCTTTTTTCTTTCAGGATCGGTTCGCTTTAGTGCCTGGAGCCTTTATGATCATGCTTGTAGCCTATGGTTTGGAAGGAGCAGCGGTTTTCGTGCAAGATCGAATACCCATCATTAGGATTATTTTTGTAATTGCTATGCTAGGCCTATTTGCTATGCTGTTGTATCTTTATTTGCAGCAGAGCGCAAAAGAAAATGACAACATTGTCTTAGAGATGGAGGCCGCTGATGGCGTAAAGATGTCGATTCCGCAGAGCTGTTATTTTGTATCGGAATATCCTGTTACCATTATCTACGGCACTCTGATCAAAGGTATCACGACACAAACATCGCTAGACAATTCCGACCAAATAAAAGAAGCGATATTGTCTGGCAAATGCTTCTATTACTTGTATGATGCATATTGCAGTGAAGAGAAGCTTTCTAGTTCGGTTTTGGCAAGAAGACGATGCATGGAATTCATGGATACATTTTCGACAACCGAAATAGCCCGCTTTACTCGTCATAATCTTTCATTTGTGCTCTTTTCGATTAAATGAGACTGGTTCATGAAGCCAGCGTAAGCGCCAATCTTGGCCCATATCTTCGATACGCTCGATACGCAATCGCCTTCTTTTTTTCAAGATCTGCTTTTTCATGTTCCCCTTTTTTTTCGTACACAAGGGCGTATCCCATGTGCGTCATCGAATAGGTCCATAATCGGTATGGATCGTCTTGGGTAAATGTTTGCGGCGTTAATATCAGGCTTTGGTTCAAATAGCGCGAGGCTGCATCTAGATCCCCTTGCTTTATTTTTAATAATCCAAGCAGAGCATAGCTAGGCGCGTAGGAAGGATCGATTTCAATTGCCTTTTCATAGTAAATAGATGCGCTAATGGGATCCCCTTGGAGTGAGCGCAAACTGCCCAATTGCATATAGTAATATGCCGATTTTTCAAGCATGCCAAGAGAGTCAAGGGTGTGCATGACACACTCGTATCTCTCCAAATTGAAGCATGCATTTATTTTTAATCCATATGCGGCAGAATTTCTGCCATCAAGCAGGATCGCCTTGTCGGCATACTCGATTGCCATAAATACTTTTGAGCTTAGAAAGTATCTATTTCCAAGAGCCACATACCAGTCATACCTGTCGCTTAGATAAAGAGGGAGCTGGTAAAACCAGGCAAGAAATAAAAAAAATGCGAACAAGAAAAGAATGAGTATAAGATTTGGATCCCTTTTTTCGTGCTTCCATATATTCATTTTGTAGCCGGCAGTTGTCTTGTAAATAAGATAGATATTCTTTTGGAATCACTACATCAATCCACTTTTCGTTTTGACGATTAGACCATGTTTAGTTGCCTTGCTGATCGCCGCAAGGGAATTTTGCTAAAAGATGATATTTTTTTCACTTTCCTTTGCAAATGGACAATGCGGTCTCTAAGTCCATTTGGGATAATAGATATTTTTACTTCCGTTGAAGAAAAGATTCCTTGCAACTTTCATGTGCAAAAGATAGCTGTTTACCTATATAATTTTTTCTTTTGCGCAAGCGATCGCTATTCCTCAAAACATTCCACTTGCCGTCTTGGGAATGAGATTGTACTGGATTGCCATTTCTGTGATTCTTTGCATCCTCTGATCACGAAGCTGAGGGGTATTTTCCCTAAAAACCCACGAGGATGCCTCTTTTGGGTCGAATGAATATTCTTTATTTTCCAATGCAATCTTGGAGAGGATGGTCCCGGTAAGTATGTGTGTGATGTAGGGCGTAACTGAAGCTATCCGAGAATGATGTTTTTTAATCAATTCCAATGTTTCACAAAAGTCACTCTCAGTTTCTGTTGGATACCCAATCAAGAAATTTAGGTTGAAAGGTATTGTTTGCTTATGGAGTGCCTTGATGAACTCATCTACTTTCGTATTTGAGCAAGGCTTAAGCATGTCTTTTCGCACTTTCTCTGAACCGCTTTCCAAACCAATTGAGAGGAAGGAGCAACCAGCCCTTGATAGCTTGGAAATGAGTTCATCAGTAACATTTTCCTTAAATCCAAATTGGGCAGTCCAGTAAAAAATCTCATCATTTCCAATTATCAGATCACAAAGCTCCTCCAGAAACTTCACGTCGGCATTTATCATGCCATCCATAAAACTGAATCTACACGTCCCATGCCTGTATTTCTGGTATCTCATCTCCTCAAAGACCGACCGTGCGGACCGCGCCTTGAACCTGCCCATGAAGAAGCTGTAGGTGCAAAAGGTACAGTTTCTGGTACATCCCAAACTCGCATTAATGGGCAAGGTGACCCCCCTAAAAACAGTGCCTGAATTTGAATATTGCCTTAGATCAAAATCGGAAAAATCAGGAAAAGGTAATTTGTCCAGCTCAGCTAATCCCGATTTTTCAGGACTTTGGAAGATTTTATGATTCTTTTTGAAAATAATGCTCCCTATATGGTTTAAATCCTCGCCCGCCGCAATTTTGCTTATAGGCTCATAGCCTTCTCCTAGCACAACGATGTCCGCATAGTCCTCTTCAATTGGCTTTGAGAGTAATTTTTTGCAGTGCGGTCCGCCTACAATGATGGTGATATCCTCTCTGGCCTTTTTCATGGATCTCGCCATGTATACTGCGGTGGGCATAGATCCCCTCCAGATCAGGGATAATCCTACATACTTTGGATTATAGGAAAGAATTTCTTCAACCCATTTATCCATGATGCTAAAATATTTTTCCCTGCAGAATTGCTCAAAACGTGCACCATCCAAGAATAGGCTGTGGTCTCGTACATTGAAGGAGTACGCATCAACCTCCCTAGCCAGCTTAATATTAAAGTCGATGCATTTACATGTTTTCCCTTCTTTTTGCAGATACCCTTTCAGATATGCCAAGGCTAACGGAGGGGCATCGGTCCCATGTTTGGGAACGCCCACCAACAACACATCGGCCTGATCGATCTTATTTTTTTGCTTTGAAAAGTCCTTTAATCTATGTTGCCATTGGAAGACCAACCGACGGATATGCCTCGCAATAGGAAACTTACTGTAGGAGCGGTAGTCTGAGAGCATCTTCTTCTTAAGGTAGGAAATGCGATCAGCAAACTTCTCAGAATAATAGATGTTCTTATTCCCTGAGTAGAATATACTTTTCCCAGAATCCGCTGTCATGCAAAATCAGATCAGATGAGCGACTATATTAAATTTTTCATGATCTCTTTGCTTGGGTAGAAAATCTTTGTCATACCTACCAATGCTAAAGTACGGGTATATCTATGAGGGATGTTGTGACTCTGCGGGGATGCAGAAATTTACTTAGCGTGGACAAGTTTATATAGCCTGCCTCTGCCAGAGCTGCAAGGAGTGTATTTTGGTAGCAATGAAATTTAAATTGGCTCGCGTTGCCTTGGTCTTTCTATTCGTAATTTTTTTTAT
>CAZFPU010000053.1:0-4339 GCA_964521145.1 uncultured Methanosarcinales archaeon
TGTCGGTTCTGAAAGCCGTGGAGAAAAAAGGATGGAGCGTATTCCAAATTTACGACCTGAAGGAGCGGCTTGCGGCGAAAGGATTTGAACAAGATCAGCTCAAGATCATAGAGATATGCTCAGCTAAGCACGCGAATGCATTTTTGAGCAAGAACCGGCTGACTTCCTTGTGCATGCCCTGCAAGATCAACATTATTCACAACAATGGGAAAACGATTATAGCTGGCATGAATCCAACAATGATCTCCCAGTTCTTCCCAGAGGTTGGCCAGCAGGAAGCTGCGCTAGCGCAAAAGGATGTAAAAGAGATAGTAGACGATGCAAGATGAAGATCGGGATAATCCTCAATACCAATGAACCAGAAACTGCGTGGAACGCACTTCGACTCGGGGTTGCGGCGATTGATGGAGGGCACGATGTCAAGATATTTTTTTTGGGTAAGGGAGTCGAAAGTGAAAACATCAAAGATGGAATGTTTGATGTAAAGAAGATGCTTGGCACTTTCAAAAAGAAGAGCAGCGTCCTTCTTGCCTGTGGAACCTGCCTAAAAGCCAGAGGAGAAGAACAAATAGGAGTTTGCTCGATTTCGACAATGGAAGATCTGCTAAAATTGGTTGAAGAATCCGATAAGATCCTGACCTTTGGATGATGTGGCATCTTTGATAGGCAGTTATGAGGTATGCTGCGGCATTGGTCCACTGGATTTGATATGGTTTGGAGGTTATTTATAGATTTTTAGATCGCCTTGATAACGAACAAAATAGCAAGTATGAACAATATGACCGCCGAAATTTTTGGCAGATAGTGTTCAATATGATGCATTTTATGCTCTATCTTCTGATATGCTTGGATTGAAGCCAAGGTAATCCCTATTATAGAGATAGAAACAGCCGCTGCATAGCCAACCATAAGCAGTACGCAGTTGATGCTGTCAAGACAGAATGCCAATAACGCAAATTCTTCCTCGTGCACAAAGCCAAGAACAAAGGCAAACGTTGCTATGTTCCACAGACTCATTACTTTCTTCTTTTCTCCGTGACTATGCTCATGATGTGTCCAAAAACGATACGCCATGAAAAAGAGCAAGGCGGCAGCGATATAACGTATTATCGGATAGGAAGAGAAATCAATCTTGCTATCGACAAAGAGAAACAATAAGACGACGGCAATTGAGGATATGAAATGAAAAAATGCGATGATAAGCGCAGCCAAAAATCCAAACCAATATTTTCTTTCTTTTTTCAGAGAATACAGGGCGGCTACCGGCCAACCATGTCCTGGCTCAAGCCCATGCAACAATCCAATAGCAATTACTCCTAAGTATGTTGAGACCATAATAGAACACGAGAGGTGCGCTAGCTTAAAAAGAATGCCATGGGGCGAATTAAAAGCTAAAAAAAGAAAAAAACGTGTTGGCTGATATATGACAGTTGCTTTTGAAGAACTACTCCGTGACTAGGTAGCATTTATTTTTGCATTTTTTTATTTGTCACTTGAGTTTGCCATAACCATGCTATCGTTTCAATGATACAACACCAATGAAGCGCCCAACCGCAGCAGAGTAATCATTTCAATTATTGTCACAGAGAACGAGTCATTAAATCCAGACCGCAATAAAACCAATGGCGCAGTTTGCTAATCGATTTTTTCTATTTATCTTAAAAAAGAGATCGATACCACCCGGAACTACCCCTTATTTCTGGTACATCAAAGAATACGCAGCTATAGCGCTCAAGATCAACAATCCAGCCACCATCAGAAGACTTCCCCATGAAGTGATCATCGAGCCCAATGAGGCCAGAAGAAAACATCTTGCATACGAAGTAACTATGCTGATTATCATGAACGGTTTTTTTCGAAACGCAAGCAATCCAGCGCCATAGGAAATGATGTCTGAGGGATTGTAGGGCAGAATTCTAACCCAGAGAATGGAGAACTGATATTTTCGCAGTATGCGCTTTATTTTTTTTAGCTTTTTATGATTGAAGAATTTGTTGAAACGTTTGCTATAGTGCTTTCCAAAAAAATACACCAATACGCTTCCTATGAAGAGGCCAGTGCCAGAAACAAGCGCAGTTATCACGATCCCATATTTTGACGCAGCCGCAATGACAATGATCTCAGCGGGGATTGGCGGGATAATGACCTGCGCGATCATCATCAAGAACAACACTAGCAAAGAGAAGTCAGCCATGTTTTGTCAATCACTACGCGCTACTCTACCCTTAGAGTTCATTCCCTGGTTTTGTGCGCTACTAGGCAAGGTGGATTTTAAGGTCTGCGTTAGATCATCCATTGTTATGTGAGGAAGCCTAAGAGTTGTTCTTCTATTGAGAATATCCAATTTTGAAATATCGAAGTTCCGATATATTGGTTGAGTGCTGTCAGGGTTCCTGAGAATATAAGATATCCGATAAGTATAAACAATATCCCGGATACAAGTGAAGTTGTATGCGTCCTGATCATGTTCTTTCCAATGGAAAAGGACAGCTCCTTTCCTTCGATTATTCTCCACATTCTTGTATTTTTATCTATCTTGCTTAAATAGGTTGAGAAGAGCAACAAGGGGATGCCAAGCCCAAGGGCGTACATGAATAGAAGCATGCCTCCAGCCAAGGTTGCACCTGCACTCGATGCCAAGAGAAGGATCGCAACAAGGATAGGTCCGATGCATGGAGTCCATGCCAGGGCAAATACCCCTCCAAAAACAAACGCGCCAGCATACGTTGTTGGCTTGTTCTGCGTGATCTTCATTCCTGAAAACCCTCTCCCCAATACGATGTACATTCCAAATGCAATTATTGCGATTCCGGCTATTTGGGTGAAGATGGCGATATTAGATCTCAAGAAATTCCCAACAAAAGATGAAGCCATACCAAAAATCGAGAACACAATGCTTAAACCAAGAAAGAATGAAATGCTCATACCTTTTACATTTTTCTGCGATGCTTCAAATGTATACGCTGCATACGCAGGAAGTATGGGGAGCGTGCAGGGGGAGATAAATGAGAGAAGACCTGCGATGAAGGAAACTACTATGAGCAATAGAATTGGCCCTTTAAGGTGTCTCAGGCCTTTTTCACTTTCAACAAATCCTACTGCCTGATTTTGACCCTGCGCTTTTACCAGATCATTAACCCAGAATTTTTGTAATTTTTCATCTTCGATTTGCCCGATAATTCCTTTTTGTGTGTCATACTCTGAGATCAGATTTGACTGGGCTGCGAATTGAGCAGCTTTCATTATATAGTATCCGCTATCGAGCTCCCCTGCATCGTCGATCATGCTACCTAGCGTTTTGATACCTGCATTCAAATGCTCAATGTCTTGCGTCTTTTTGTATAACTTCAAAAATGCCAACGAAATGATCCCGTTTTCTTCCAGGGGTTTTGAAAGATCAATATTTTCCCCTAGGGCATAGAGCGCACTGTCGGGACTGTTTCTTTCAAAAAAGCCCCCACTGTTCCAGTCATATAAGTTCTCCAAGCTGTACTGTGCGATTGTCTTGGCTGCGTTGAGATAATTGCTATCTCCTAAAACTCCATATCCTTCTGTAAATGCAAGCAGCAGATAGGCATTATCGAGTAAACTTCCCCTGACCCCCTTGCTGCCATTTTCCCTATAATAATGATACGCGCCTTCATCGGTGATCATTTCCTTAGAAAAAAAGTCAAGAGATTTTTTTGCCATCTCCTTGTATTCTTCGTTACCTGTTTGTTCCCATACATATAGATATGTTAAGATCGCTTCTGCATTCCAGTCAGAGTACTTTGTTTTTTCAACTCTTGGCTTATCGGCAGGACGCGGATTTTTGCCATAATATTCATCTTCTCCATGCACATCAGTATTGCCATAGAATCCGCCATTTGCCTCATCGTACCACTGCGACGCAATGTAGCTATGGGTTTTTTCCACCACTTGATTAGCTAGTGTATCATCAGGGGTTATCTTAGCAAGATGCGCATATGCCCGCAATAATTTTGCATTGTCATAGAGCATCTTTTCATAATGGGGAGGTGTCCAATCTCGTTTCGTGCCATACCGATGAAAACCACCCTCAATGGGATCAAAAAGATTGTAGTTCGTCCCTAGCTCTTCGATTGCAGTATATTGATTCTTCAATGTATTTTGTACAAGCGTTAAAAACTGCTCATTTCCACTTGATTCGTACAGCTCTAATGAAAAATCAAGGGTGAGGCCCTGGGGAAATTTCTGGCCAGATCCAAAGCCGCCATAAACAGGGTCGTAGGCTTGCAGTATAAATTCAGAATACCCCTTAACGAAATAATTGAGCTGATCGACAGTTGGTATTTTTGGAATAGTTCTTTGATAATCATAA
>CAZFPU010000053.1:4349-11377 GCA_964521145.1 uncultured Methanosarcinales archaeon
GGGTTGTTGAAAATCCGCTGCTATCGACATATGCCACTGCTTTTTTGAGATTTTCGAGCATGTTCGCTGGAGGCCTCGGTCCAGAAAAACCATACAGACGCTGCCTGTTCGGAGCAAACACTGTCGTTGAAGGCCAACCTCCCTCCAGATATTTTCTCGTGAGGTCCTGGCGCTGGTCAGCATCTACATAGATTGGTATGAAATGCTCATTGATGTATGGATATACTTGTGGATTGAAAAGATAATCTTCGCTTTCGTATGCCTGGCACCAATAACACCAACTCGGGGCCGTTAACAAAAGAAATATTGGTTTATTCTCAGAAATGGCTTCATCAAATGCTTTTGGGGAATACTCCCTCCATTGTATAAGGTCCTTTAGCTGCTCCGTATTCTCGTAGGAATAATGAGAAGCGGCCGCCACTTGCAAAGGTATCAGTAAAATAATGACCGATACAGTCAATACATTATATGATCGTTTCATGTACTGCCTACCGCATCATAAAAATTATTGTTTTCATTCGATTTTGTGCCTCTGTGATGGCCATATGCTTCTTGCCTTATAAAAAATTGCGATACCCAGAAACACTATGCTCAAAAACCCAAGGAAGGGGCGTATTGGATCAAAAAATGCCAACACTCCGGTAACTCCCAGAAAAAATACCAGGATTTTATTGCAGACAGAGCATCCAAAGGTTAAAAATCCAAAAATACCTCCCGCAGTTGCGGTTCTGGCACAGATTTTGTTTTCTTTTGTTTTGGCGTAGTAGGATAACGCAAAATACGTTCCGAGCAATCCTGAAGTCGTTAGTAGTGAAACATGCTCCAACCATCCAATTGGAGTCATTCGAGTGAAGAAGGTATTAGGGATTATTGCGCTGACTATTCCAAATAACAGATAGAATAAGAGAGCAGTTCCTATCCCGATAAAGACCGCTAACAATTTTTTGCTTGATTTTCTTTCTTCCATTCTAAACGTTAATTAAATCTTTTTCCGCTCTCTTTAAAAGCACTGCGTTCGTTGCCACAATGATCGATGAAATACTCATAAGAAGGGCTGCGAATTCTGGGCGAAGTGAGATGTTATAGGCGGGATAGAGCACTCCGGCAGCCACTGGAATGGCCAAAAGATTGTAAATTGAGGCCCAAAAGAGATTCTGTTTCATCTTGCGCACCGTGGCTTTTGAGAGTTTGATTGCCCGCAGCACATCTGCCGGATCTGATTTCATTAGCACTACTTTGGCAGTTTCGATGGCAACATCAGTCCCGGCCCCGATCGCAATACCAATGTCTGCCTGCGCGAGTGCAGGGGCATCATTGACCCCATCCCCTACCATAGCGACAAATTTATTTTCTTTTTGTAGTTTCTTGACATAGGAGGCTTTGTCTTCAGGCAAAACCTCGGCAAATATCCTTTCTATTCCCAATACATTCCCAATAGCTTCAGCCGTCTTTTTGTTATCGCCAGTGATCATCGCTACTTCCAATCCGATCTCTTTCATACGAGCTATTGCAATCTTTGCGCTTCCCTTAATGGGATCAGAAGCGGCAGCCACACCAGCAACCTTGCCATCGACTGCCAAGATCATGATGGTCTTACCCTCCAAAAGAAGCCGGTCAATATCTTGCTTGAGAGGCTCAATATCCACCTTGCGATCATTCATGAGCTTTAGCGTACCGACAAGCGCATGTTTTCCATCTACTAGCGCTTCAACTCCATGGCCGGCAAGATTTTTGAACTTTTCAATGTTTGTAGGAACGCTTACTTTTCTTCTCCTGGCTTCCTCTAAAATTGCAAGACTCAAAGGATGCGATGATTTTGCCTCGGCTGCGGCATTTAATTGGATGATCTGATCGGCAGAAAATCCGCTTGCGGCAATCACTTCGGTGATTATTGGCTTGCCTTCAGTGAGGGTGCCTGTTTTATCAAGTACGATCGATTGAATTTTTGATATTTGCTCAAGAGTAGATGCATCTTTAATCAAAATATTATGCTTGGCTGCGAGCCCAGTTCCCACGGCAACAGCAGTTGGGGTCGCAAGCCCGAGCGCATCAGGACAGGCAATGACAATGGTTGAAATAGCAAACGTTAGTGAAAAGAGAAGCGGCTTATTAAGAATGAAAAACCAGATTACAAAGGTAAGCAACCCCCCACCGACAGCAACCAGTACCAGATAGCGCGCAAATGCATCTGCAATTCTTTGTCCCGGTGCTTTGGAATTCTGGGCTCTCTCCACCAGTTTGACAATCTGGGCAAGCGCTGTGTCCTTGCCAATTTTTGTTGCCTTGAATTGAACAGACCCCGATTGATTAATTGAGCCTCCAATGACTGAGTCCCCTTTACTTTTCGAAACAGGGATCGACTCTCCAGTCACTAAGGATTCATCAATTGAAGTTTCGCCATCAATGATTTCGCCATCGACAGGAACTTTGTCGCCTGGCTTTAGGATCACTATCTCATCTATTTTTACTTCAGACGTTGGGATAATTTCCTCTTTTCCATTCCTCAAAACTCTTGCCTGCGGTGGAACGAGATCGAACAAGGCTTGCAGCGCATCTGTTGTCCCTCTTCTTGATTTCATCTCCATCCAATGGCCAAACAAGACAAATGTAGTGAGCATTGCAGCTGCCTCAAAGAACGATTCTTCACTTCCCATCGCCATCAGAATTATGCTGAATAGATATGCCGCGCTAATTCCCACCGCTATCAGCACAGACATATTGAGCGTCTTGTTTTTTAGAGAAAAATAACTCGAATAGAGGAAAATCCAGCCAGAATAGAAAAATACCGGAGTTGTCAAAATAAATAGCATCCACGCAACAGGGATCGGGGTTGGCAATTGCAGTCCAAGTATTTTTTCACCCAGAGGAGAGTATACAATGATTGGAATTGTCAAAAGAAGCGAAACAAAAAATTTGTTCCTGATATCGATCTCCATCAATTTCGCCATTTCTCTTCCCGCAATGCCTGTATGTTCCATGCCCATCGTCATGGTCATGCTCATCTTGAATCTTTTCCAAAATGACATTTCAGAAATAGGTTTCATTGAATGTTTTGCGTGCTTAGCTAGGTCCATTTCATCATGATCCATTTCCATTTTTGCTTCAATTAGTACCATATCACATTTTGGGCATTGTCCTGGATTATCGGATTGCACTTCTGGATGCATCGGACAGGTATATTTTTTGTGCTCCATTATTTCGCCATTGTTTTCTTTTGAACTTGGATTATTGTTACTTGGAAATCAAAGCCTCTGCTTGAATCACCATCTCGTCCATCCTATGGCCGCTGATCGCAAGAATATTTTTCACTATATGTTTCTTGTCAACTATGTCACGTATCAAAATAACATTATTGTTCAGCAACTGCTCGATCTTGTCTCTTTCGAGACCTGGCATAATGGTTATCGGGTAGAGTTTAAATCGCTCGATATTATACGATACGCTGTTTTCTCTTGGATAGTTCCAGCCCATCAGCCGCATGCCCACCCCATTTGAATACGTTGTGACCTGCTCTGAGAATTTTGTGTTGGTAACGAGCATAGGAGAGCTATACTGCTCTTTAAGCTCTAGAAATCTCGCGTACACGTACAATGGAGTTTGAATACCACATCCATGCCAGGGGCTTGCATGGTGTTTGCACTCAACCATTAGCTTCTCTGTTTCATTCACTGCAGTGATGTCAACTTCATGAGTGATCAGTTTTCCTTGCACGATCTGATTCAGAATTGTCTTATATCCCTGCTTTTCAAGAATTCTAGCAATAAATTTCTCAAATGCAAAGCCCCCATAGCCTAACTTGAGAATTGCGTTTTTTAAATCGTAGCGGGGCGCTATTGCCGGCTTACGCGTTTTGAGTTCCTTGAAGGCGAGATCATAGAGCTTTTTTGTTTCGATCCCTTCATAGAGTATTTTATTCACTACGGAGATGATCATAGCGATTGCTTGGACATCGGCTCCTGCTTTTGCAAGAGAATTGCGCAGTTTTGACTCGTCATAAGGTTGCAGGCTCCCATCCATCTTTTTGACGTTTATCATATTTTTTCCATTTGAGCGTTGCTTGATCCTTATCCCATTTTCTTAAAATTAAGATGTTTTGTGAAATGAACTTCAAAAAAATAAAAATGCATCTGAGCGCCAATAGATAATTCGCTAATTTGTGAGGGGGAATCCTCTGATTTCATATCATCCTACACTTGATTTAAAGAGGTTTTTCCAAAGCTTTTTTTGCATCCTTGCACATATTTCTTAGGCACCACCTGCTATAGGGGCCAGAGAGCAGAAAGCCTACGCATTTCCAAAAAATCGGCTTTGGCAAATCATAGGTTATTTCAAAGGTCAGGCGAGAGCGCTCATGCAAGGACTTGATCATAAAACGCATCTCATATGCTCGCATTATCAGGATCTTTGGGTTTCCAATCGTGTGCCAGACCCTCTCCTTATTTGGAACCCACCTTGAGATTATTTCTGAAAAATCCATTGTGAAACCCATTATTTTTCCATGCCATCGATACGTCGCACCAACGCCCGTTGGATTCTTTGAAAGAATTTCCAGCGTTAGGCTGCTTCCCATCAGCGGCATGGAACTTTTTGTCATATGCCAACCAGTATTGGCGATATCGTCAACGTGCTCAAACACCACCTTTGCCGATGCATTGATTTCAATAGACTCACGTACTGTTTTCATGATTCACCACCCACCCCATTAAAAAAATCGTGCCATAAGTTTTTACGCAAGTTCGTTACATACGAAAGCGAACTCAAATCGAATCGATCGCTTTTTTGAGTTTTGCCTCAACCTGCAGGGCAATACCCGTAAGTTTTTGATTTCCGATTTTTTCCATCTGCACTGAGGGTTTAATTGCAGCAACAAAGGTCTTAGTATCCTTGGAATATACAATCACATTGCAGGGCAGCATCAATCCTAGATCCTGCTCTTCCTGCAGTGCTTTATACGCAAGCGAGGGATTGCACGCGCCCAATATGATATAATCATCGAAATCAATATCAAGCTTTTTCTTCAATGTTGCCTTCACATCGATCTCGCTTAGAACCCCAAACCCTTCTTTTTGCAGCTCTTCCTTTGTTTTCTGGATTGCTTTTTCATAACTTTGGCTGATTTCTCTTTTGTATTGATACATGATATCACCTTGATAGTTTGATCCTAAACGATAAATCTGCCCTAATGCTTATGACTTCCCATCATAAAAAAATGGCCTAATACACAAACTGCCAAAACAGTGAAGATAAGCATATTACCGCTTTTCCATCCAAACAAATAGCTGCCTGCAAATAAAACAAAAATCGGGACAATGCAAAGCAAAAGCATGGAATAATGACTGTGCTTTATTTTTTGAAAAAAATCTTGCCCTGTTTTTCCTTGCCTTGGTTTTTGATGAGTATGCATTATTTCTCTTTTGTAGCTATTGATTCTTACTGTTCATGCCAAATAGATTATGCAGCCAACAATAGCCAATGAAGCTCTCAATAAGCGCTATCCAACCTATCGCAATTATTATCCAGTTCATCCATTCAAGATTAAATCGCAGCGGCCATGGCCCTAGCCACCAAAATGCTAAAGCAAATCGCAAAACCCTATCTACTATCCCTAAGTTTTGTTTCATGTTTTTCACCCTCATTCACTGGCTATTTATCGCAAATTTTTTTCATTTGCTCGAATTCTTTTTTGGTTATTTCTCCCTTTGCGTATCGCTCCTTTATGATATCCAAATGATTTCTGCCTTTACCATTGCCAAATCTTTGTTGGTTGGTTTGGCGAGTCAGCCAAATGATGAACCAGAACACAGCAACCCAGAATAGAACCATAATAAGTGCGCCAAAGAGACCCATTCCCCATCCAAACCCATAGTAGTTCAACATAATTTCGTCCTCCTTTTTTGTGATCTTATTTTAATTGAAAATTGGAACAAGCTAGCTGTAGCGGCGCATTTCCTCACTTTTTTTATCATCCAAACGCTATCACAATTGTGTCATTATCATATGGAGTATATTCCATCATATCTGCAATGGGAATCCCATTCACGGTCATTTTCACCATACCCGGAGTTCCATTTGGGCACGCATCCCCATTCCTATATTCATAGATACGCTCAGTGCTCACTGGAACACCGATTGCACCAAAAAAACTACCTATGCTTGTTTCTCTCATGAATTTTGGAGCGCCTTCCAGATGATAGAGGTTATCACCGTGCGTGTGTAGGATCTCATTTCCCA
This sequence comes from uncultured Methanosarcinales archaeon, assembly GCA_964521145.1. Classification (GTDB taxonomy): domain Archaea; phylum Nanobdellota; class Nanobdellia; order Woesearchaeales; family GW2011-AR4; genus BS150m-G66. The sequence goes on from CAZFPU010000053.1 coordinate 10,581, forward strand.
CGTGATTCGTCTTGCTGCCAAGATTTTCAAGGCTTCTGTATTGGCCGCATGTTTCTAATCTAATGTTCGCATGCCAATGTACGTTTCCAGCAGTGAATTCTGGCCCAAAATCATACTGCCAGAGATAATACGCACCATACCCAAGCGATAACACCAGTAGCGCAACAATGCTGCCCATCTTGATTATTTTTTTCCTTGTGCGACTTGCTTGCTCGTGCTCTCGCTCCCCATCACTCTCTTGTTTTCGCAGTTCACGCCGTTCCCTTTTGGTTAGATCATCTTCCATGTTGGATCTCTCAATTTAGTTCGTGACTATGATCTGCCCTCTCATCGTTGGATGCCCATTGCCACAATAGACATTGCACATATAGTCGAATGTCCCGCTCTTATCGGCTACAAATTCAACAGACTGGGTTTGCCCCTTGCCAAATTTCCTGGTTACTTTTTCAAAATCAGGAAGAGAAACGCCATGCTCCACATCCTTGCTTGAAAACGTGAGCTTAACCCTTTCTCCTTTTTTGATCGTTATTGTGCTTGGCTCAAATCCAAACTGGTATGCCTCTATGCTGAATTCCTTGACCGGGCCGCTGGATTGCGCTGGTGGCGGCGCGGTGTTGTTGGCACAGGCGCTTAGGGCTATTCCAATCAGCAACAAAAATACAATTGTTATGTGTTTCATTGATGTCCCTCCGTTTTTTGTCCGATAGGCTCTTCATCCCCTGTTTCTGAAACGATGAACTGGCCCATCATTCCCGCTTCCAGATGCTCAGCAATGTGGCAGTGCATCATCCACTGGC